>PMOP01000023.1 GCA_003161495.1 Acidobacteriota bacterium
GCGCTCGTCGATTCGCAAACCACCGGCCACGGCCGCAGGATTGACGTTTCCATGCTCGAATCCACGCTGGCTTCGATGGGCTGGGTGGTCTCCAATTATCTCAACGCGGGCGTCGAACCAATTCCCATGGGCAATGAAAATTTCACGGCCGCGCCCTCCGGCGCATTTCGCACCGCGAATGGGTTGCTCAACATCGCCGCCAATGAAGACGTTCAATATGAAAAATTGTGCGAAGTCATTGGACGCCCCGAACTGAAAACCGACTCGCGTTTCGCGGATCGTGAAACTCGCAGGGGAAACCGTCTGGCGATCAACAAGGAAATTGCGCCGGAACTGATGAAGCGCAGCGCCACGGAATGGGAACATGCGCTGATCGAAGCGGGAGTGCCCGCCGGCCGCGTTCTAAGCGTTCCAGAAATTCTCGGGCACACGCATCTCACAGGCCGCAATTTCGTGTCCGAGTTTGAAGGATCTGCAGGAAAACAAAAAGTAACCCGCGGCGGTTTTCTTTTTTCCGAGGACCAGGCGTCGCCGCAAGGGCCCGCCCCGGCCCTTTCCGAACATACGGACACGTGGCTCGGCAAACTTGGCTACAACGCCGAAAAGATTCAGAGCCTACGAAACAAACACGTTATTTAAGGCCCACAGCCCTTCCTTGAAACGCAGCTTGGTCACAGAAGATGCCTGCGCGCACCGAAGCGACTTTTATTCACTATTCCTGCTGCATGGAACCCATTCGATTTTTATAAATCTGCCACAACTGCTCGAGAAAGCCCTTGACTTCTCTCCGCGAGGGTACTTAAATGTCCTCACGTTTTGGGGTGTTTTAAATTCTGACATCAGTCCAGATTTTTAAATTCAAGTTGCACGTGATGATGACCCACGAGGGATCATCAAGGAGGCGTTGCATGGGTGTGGAAAGCTCCAGGAAGTTAACCGTAAGTTTTGCCATTCTAGTAACACTGTTGTTCAGCTTAATGGCAGGGGCGGTCGCGCATGCCCAGGTCACTGGCGCTACAGTCTCCGGGACCATCACCGACCCCTCTGGCTCAGTCGTCGCCGGGGCGGCAATTTCGGCCAAGGACTCAGCGACAGGAAACACGCGTGAAGTAACGACGGATTCTGCCGGTTTATTCAATATCCCCAACCTCACCCCGGGCAGCTACGAAATTAAAGTTTCTGCGGCGGGCTTTGCGACCAGCGTGCAATCTGGCGTGACCCTCAGCGTGGGCCAGCAACTTCAACTCAACTTTGCGTTGAGAGTCGGAAACACCACTACAACGGTGCAAGTCACCGAAGCAGCTCCGCAGATAGACCTGACTTCCTCTGCAATTTCGGGCCAGGTTGAATCGGAAACTGTCCGCGAGCTGCCCTTGAACGGACGCGACTGGACTTCGCTGGCTGTGCTGCAACCCGGCGTTAAGCCCATCGAAACACAGATGAGCTACGCGACATCCGCCCGCGGCAACCGCGGATTCGGTAGCGAGATGACCGTTTCCGGCCAGAGGTCGACATTCAACAACTACCGCATCGATGGAATCACTGTTAACGACTACGCCATGGCGGCCCCGGGAAATGTGATCGGCGTCGTGCTCGGCGTGGACGCAGTCGAGGAATTTGAGGTGCTAACCGGCGGATTCCCGGCCGAATATGGCCGCGCAACGGGCGGCGTCGTAAACGCGATCAGCCGCTCCGGGACGAATCGATTCCACGGCGCGGTGTACGAGTTCCTGCGCAACAGCGCACTCGACGCCAATGATTACTTTACCCGCTCGGCTGGCAATCCGATTCCTCCGTTCAAGCGCAACCAATTTGGCGCATCGGCCGGAGCCCCGATCATCAAGGACAAGCTGTTTATCTTTGCAGATTATGAAGGACTCCGCCAGTCGAAGGGAATTCCATCAGTTTCGGGTGTGTTCTCGGATAATGCGAGGCTCGGATTTATTCAGAACCCCGCAGAAATTGCCAGCTACGGCCTGCCCGGTTCTCTTGGCAACGCGGCCGGAACGCCGTGCACGGCCGGTTCTGGAAATGCGGGAACATACTTGTCCCCGCTCTCGAACGTGTGCGTTGATAACTACTCGGCGGCGCTTCTGGGTCTCTTCCCGACATCTCCAAACGTAAAGGCGAACAACGCCGACGTTTCGACTTTCGTGTTTGCCGGCGTCCAGAGTGTACCGGAAGATTTCGGTACGACGCGAGTCGACTACAAGATCGGGAACAACGACAGCATTTTCGGGACGTTCCTGAAGGACGAGGCGACCTACACCCAACCCGACGCGTTCAATGATGTCCTGACGCTATCCACCACCTCCCGGACAACGATTTCGATTGAAGAAAACCATACGTTTGGTTCCAGCTTCGTGAACGCCGCGCGCGTTGGATTCAACCGAGACAATGTTCAAAACTCATTCACCCCAACAGCGATCAACCCCTTGGCCGCTTTAAACGATCCTGCTACGCAGGCGATTCTTGGCCAGGGTCCGCCGCGCCTATCAATTCACGATGGTGTCGCTGACTTCTTTGGTGGCGTAAACGGGGGATCCCACTATCTGCACGCGTATAACTCCTATCAGTATTACGATGACGCCATCTGGACCAAAGGCGCCCATACGATAAAAATCGGTGGCGGCATCGAGCGAATGGATTACAACCAGCACACTTTTCAGGAGCCTTCCGGCCGCTACCAGTTCAATGACTACGTAGGATTCCTCGAAGGTATTCCGAAGTCCTGGGAGGCCGGATTGCTAAACGTCGTGGATAACCCCAGGGAATTCCGGCAGACGGCGTTCAGTCTCTATGCCCAGGATGACTGGAAGTTCAAACCCAATCTGACTTTGAATTTCGGCCTTCGATACGAGCCGACCACGGTGCTGAAGGATGCGCAGGGCCGGATCACCGATCTCGCAACCATCACTGCCGCTGCACCCACGTGCGGAGTAAGCTTTACGGACCCGGGTCCGGCTCTACCGGGGTCCAGCTGCGGTAGCACTGGCCCTTACTACAAGAATCCGACGCTCCGTAACTTTGAGCCTCGTGTCGGTTTTGCTTGGGATCCCTTCAAGGATGGGAAAAGCTCAGTTCGCGGCAGTTTCGGCCTTTACGACGTGGATCCGTTCGCCGGCTACTTCCTGTTGCAACAGAACCAGGCCGGACCGTTCCTCGTTTTCAAGAGCATCCACGGGACGAGCAATTGGAGCGACACTCCGGGCGTCTGGGGACCTGGGGAGGGCGGAACCCAATTGGACAACAACACAGGGAGCAAACTGGCTGAGTCGACCATTGAAGGCGCTCCACACCGTAGCTATGTCGAGGAGTGGAACCTTACAGTTCAGCGCCAACTGGCGTCGGACCTGTCCGTAACGCTCGGGTATGTCGGTTCCCACGGCGTTCACCTCATGATGCGTGGTGACGACGGCAATATGACCGGTGCCCCCGGAACCGCCCAACCGGAAGTGGTAACGCCCTATGGGTACGAATTTCCGGGTGGTGGTGCACAAGTTAACCCGACCATGGGCGTGATTCGGTATATCTTCTGGAATACCGGGTCCAACTACAACGCTCTCAACGTGAATATTGACAAGAAATTCGCTAAGGGTTACCAATTCCAGATTTCCTACACATACTCGAAGTCACTGGATGACGACTCCCAGACGATCGCTGGCGATACATTCGCCAACGGCATCAATTCGCCTTGGTGGTGGTTGCCCAAAGCGTTCTATGGTCCTTCTGACTTCAATGTAACCCACACCCTCTCGGTAAATGCGCTCTACACGATCCCCACGCCAAAATCGTGGAACGGTTTCATGAAGGAAGGTCTGGCGGATTGGGAGTTGGGAGGCATCTTTACGTTCAACAGCGGAACGCCGACGACTGTCATTAACAACGGCGACCCGTTGAACCTGGGAAACAGCGGGGCCGATCAGTTTGGACCGGTCGTGAAGCTTGCTGGATGCAATCCAGTGAACTCCAACTGGATCGGCGGAACAGCGCCCGTGTACATCAACCAAAACTGCTACACCGAACCGAGCGTACCAACGTCCGCTGCATCGTCCCTGCCTTACCCGTGCATTCCATTCGCTGGTCTTGCGAACACTGCGACGACCTCGTATTGCTCCAATCTGTCTCCGCTTAACGTCGGCCGCAACCAGCTGTACGGCCCGCACTTCGTGAACATGGACTTCTCGGTCCACAAGACGTTCCCGATCACACGCATCTCGGAAGCATTCAACATTCAGTTCCGCGCCGAGATGTTCAACATCTTCAACCACTCCAACTTCGTGCCGCCACAACCGAATAGCGGTGACGGCAACTCCGGGGTCCTCAACAACGATGGCTCTTTCGCCAGTTTGGGAAGCATCGCCGAATTGGCCGGACAGCCCCGGGAAATCCAGTTTGCCCTCAAATTTAACTGGTAGTTTCAACCTCAACCTCACCTAGATTTACAACAGCCCGTCCGCTTTCGCGGACGGGCTGTTGTGTTTTTATAGCGAGCTAAAACCCGAAGCAGATCAGCTTCGACGACGACGTAAAGCATAATCCTGATATTTTCGCGACCTTCCCATCCTCCATTACATCCCCGGCAAAATATGCCGCTCTCTTTCAGGGAATTTTCAGGCGGCCGGGACTATAGTGCCTCGTCAACTGCCCAGTTATTGAACAGGATGTCTTTGCCAACCTGACCCGGCTCTGATAACGTGTTGGCACAATATCGGTCTTATCAGTTGCAATTCCAAGAGGGTGCGAACAGTAGGACGGGCTTCAGCCTGTCGATTTTTGGGCCTGCCGCTAAATTAAATTTGACAGGGAGAAGCCTGTCCTACCGGCAAGCCCGCGAAAAAGTCCGAAAGCGCCGCTGGCCACGGTCACAAATCACTTAGGGGGAGAAATCCATGAAGATTTCCAGTTACGCAAAACTCGCGCTTGTTTTTTCGATCGTGACGTCCGCGGCATGCGTTCTCGCGGGCGCGCCGGCTGGCGGTTACCAATTAATAAAAAAAGTTACCTACGGCGCCGCGCCGGGACTCGGCGCCACCAGGGAATATTTCGATTACGTGATTCCCGACGCTGCCGCCCGTCGCATTTACTTTACGGAAGGCACCGCAGTCCACGTGGTGGACGCCGATACCGGTGAAAAAATCGGTGACGTGACGGGAGACTGGAAGCGCGTTCATGGAGTCGCGCTCGTCCCCGAGCTGAACAAGGGATTCATCACCGA
>PMOP01000378.1 GCA_003161495.1 Acidobacteriota bacterium
GCTCCATCGTCGGAGATTTCCACGAGGACTTGGCCGCCTTCATGGCGGGCGCGCAGCTTCAGGTGGCCTTCGGCGCGCTTTCCGGAAGCGACGCGCTTCTCCGGCGTTTCAATTCCATGATCCACCGAATTCCGGACGATATGCGTGAGTGGATCTTTGATCGCCTCGAGCAGGCTTCGGTCGAGTTCCGTTTCCTTTCCTTCCATCTCGATCGACACTTGCTTGCCTTGCGCCGTGGCCACGTCGCGAACCACGCGCGGGAACTTGTCAAAGACGTTGCTGATCGGCTGCATGCGCGTGCGCATCACTTCTTCCTGCAATTCGCTCGTCAGCAGATTGAGTTGTTGCGACGGCCCGACCAGGTTGGCATCGCTCTGGCGCGCGGAAAACTGCGTGATCTGATTTCGTGTCAACACCAGCTCGCCAACGAGGTTCATCAACCGGTCCAGCAGGTGCACGTCGACGCGAATCGTTTCCGCCGCTGCCGCGCCCTTGGTGCGGGTATCGTCTTGTTGTGGCTGCTGCGCCGGCTGAGTTTCTTCGGGCGCGGCGGTGGATGCACTGGGCGGCTCGGCACGAGCGGAAAGCGGCGTTTCGGATTGTGTTGAACTGGAAGAAGCGGGAACAGTCTTTAGAGTGTTTTCTTTCGGGCTGTCGGCATGCCGTTTTTTTGGTGTTTCCTTTGCGCAAGGCACCGGGGAGGTCGTTTTGGAAGTTGGCTCCTGGCCCTGGTTTGCAGCTTGGTCAGAGTTTCAATGAGTTCCGGATAGGTTTCATTTCCGTCCACCTCTGTGGTTTGGATTTCCCCAAGCATGACGCGAATGGCGTCCACCATCGCCAGCAGGCCGGTCGTAAATTCCGGCGAGAGAGAAAGTTTTCCGTCCCGAAGGCGTGAGAGAAGGCTTTCTCCCACGTGCGCGACTTTCTCCAGCTTGCTGAATCCCAGAAAACCGCAGCTTCCTTTGATCGTGTGGATGGTTCGGAAGATGCTCGACAAAAGTTCCTGGGAAGACGGGTCGGTTTCAAGTTTCACCAGTTCGCTATCGAGCCGGTCGAGATTCTCAATGCTTTCGACCAGGAATTCCTTGATGAGGTCGTCCATTGCACCACCTTATTTTCAGCCAGCAGTCTCGAGCGGATAAACGTTGCGGCATGGCTGGCCTGGATACCTGAAGGGAAGGGATCCGGTTTTTGGGGGACAGCGCGACAATTGATAAAATCTCGCTCACTACACATGCAGTTAATCGTCCAATCGGAAGTTTCGCTTTAGGGAGAGTTTCAATGCGAATCGATTTATCTTTCCGCCCAGCTTAATTATCGGCGTTGGTGATTCCTAAACTCGCTGGAGATATGGAGTTAGCCGCGCGTTTTGGAAAAGGTGGGAGGGCTCCCGCAATGCCGTTCCACCTGGCGCTAAAGATTTTCGCAGCCGGCAATCGCGCGCGAGTGTTGTGTATTTGTGCCGGAGCGTTCCGTCTCATTAGAGATGTCTAACACTTCGTGGATAGCGGCCAGAGATCGGTGGCGGGCAACGGGCGATTAGCGGCTCCTCATTCATGAAGATATCCTTGCCTGACCAATCTGAAACTGCAGCAATCTCCCCGCCCTTTTGCGAGTCGCACAAATTCCAAGTCCCAACTCCTAAATCTATTCTCAAATTTCAAATTTCAATCTCAAATCTCAAATTTGAAATTTCAAATCATAATTCATATCTGACGATTCACCAATCACCAGTCATCAGTCACCAAATCACCAATCACCGGCCACCCCTTCATTTCCTCTTCGATCGTTCAAGGAACACCTCGCGTGCAGCCTGAATTCCATTGATCGCCGCCGGAAATCCCGCATACAGCGCCATCTGCATGATGACCTCCACAATTTCCTGTTCGGAGCATCCCACGTTCAGTGCGCCGTCAATGTGCGCGCGAAGCTGTGGCGCGGCCGTGCCCAGCGCCGTGAGCGCGGCGATGGTCGCGATCTCGCGGGATTGCAAACTCAATCCAGGGCGGCAATGAATATCTCCGAAGGCGAATTCCATGACGTAAGTTCCCAGGTCCGGGGCGATCCCCTCAAGCGAGGAAAGAAACGTTTTGGTCCGCTCGCCGTACATTTCCACGAATTTTGCCAGCCCGCGTTCGTATCGAGCCGAATGGCTCATGGTTGTATTCTCCTCGACGGATTGCATTCACATCGGTCCGCATTAGCGGTGGATCCACATGATCGTATAGATTCTCGGTGGAATCCAGAGGCGCAAGATAGCTTGAACGTCCCGGCGGGATGAAAATAAATAAAAAGAGGGGTGGTGAGAACTTTCCGAGTTCCTATTCTTGCATGGGACGAGCGAGATCTTCCCGAGCCACGGCGTACAGAGCCAGTTCGACTCTGCTGGAAACGCCGAGCTTGTCATAGATGGTGCTCAGATAATTTCGGATGGTGTGCTCGCTGAGAATGAGCTTTTGGCTGATATCCCGCGTGCTGAGCCCATCGGCCAGCAGATGGACCACTTCCGCTTCCCGTGCCGTCAGCCGGGTCATTCCGCCGCCCGGCTTGAGGTGACGCAGCGGTTTGAGCTGGGTAAGGAATTCCAGGATAAATGCTAAATTCTGAGTGTCCGCCCAGATTTGGCCTTCGTGCACCGTGCGAATACATTTCGACAATAATTTAATGGATTGCAGCCTGCAAAAAACACCTCTGGCCCCGCCGCGAAACGCATCCACGACCAGTTCCTTTTCACTGTCGGGGATCAACATGATGGCCACCGTCTTGGGAGATAGCTGTTGCAAGTGCCGCAGGACGTGATAACCCGTCAGCCGGCCATCTTCGAGGTGGGCGTTAATCAGGGCGATATGCGGCCGGCTTTTTTCCAGCTCGCGAATGGTTTCGGCGGAACTGTTGGAAACGCCGACCACGGCGATGTTGTGGCGCCCGCGCGTGAGTCCATCCGCGATCAGACGCGCACTCATACGGTCCGCATCCGCGATGAAGACACTGATATTTTCGTTGAGAGGTTGTGGCAAATGACCCATTGGCGACCTCGCTGGGAGAGATCCGAGAGGCGCAGACTATACGAAATCATGCCATGAAGCAAGCTATTTCGCTCGTACGTGTCATTATTCGTGCCAATTAAACTTTTTGTTAGTTCTGCCGCCGCGACGGATGGTGGTTGATTACCGAGCGCTTTCACATCAGGGGGGGTACATGTGTCACGTATGGTGACAGACAAGGTATCACGCTAGGTGCGCGGGGTTGTCTTGCTCATTGCGCGCTTCCCGCGGAATGTTAGTCTTGCGCCTCACATTGGGATTGAAGCGTTGTGCGAATTCCGGAATGCGAGGTCCGGACCGCCATGCAGGAGTGCCCATGGATCTAAGAAAAGAAATCCGATATCGATTGGACGCTCCCGCGGTGTTTTCCTGGGAAGGTGCGCGTCACCGGCGATTCCAAGGGGAAGGGATCACGCGCGACATCAGCGTCCAAGGCGCATTTATCCTGACCGCGACGATGCCCCCTCCCGATTCGGCGATTCAGGTCGACCTGCTGCTGCCTTCGCTTACGGGAATGAAGGGCATGATGCGCATCACGGGAAAGGCGCGAGTCATTCGCGTGGAACGTCCATCCCCGGATACCTGGATCCATGGTTTCGCAGTGGTGACCGACGATCTGCACCAATGGGGAATGGTGAACGTGCAGGCCGAGTCTGAAATGGAAATTCACGCAGAGGCCAGGGCGCACTGAAAGCAGGCACGAGTCAGGGCGAACCCGACGGAAAGCTTTCCAAGTCATTCATGGCCAATGTTTTCTGTAAGCCAGAGGGCGGAGCTACGTTCAGATGTCAAAAATGAAGACGGAAATTTCGACTCCGGGAAGCGCGCAAAACTGGTATGCCCTTTTTACGCGCCACCAGCACGAAAAGTCCGTCGCGTCCGCACTTTCGAACAAAAATCTGGAAGTTTATCTCCCACTTTATCGTTCCGTCCGTCAATGGC
>PMOP01000475.1:0-5771 GCA_003161495.1 Acidobacteriota bacterium
AGTGAGTTTTTGCCATGATGAAGGAGGAAGCATAGGAGCGTTGCGCAGGGAACGTCAAGGGTAGGGAACGGTCCCTTTCGGATGGAATACCGGGGACTGTCAGTAGATCAAATCACGACCTGATCGTTTGGTCAGGATTGACGCATTGGAGTAGTACTTTCCTTTAAGTTCACTAGATTCGGCGCGGAAATGGCCTACTGAAGAACAGCGAGTAACCCGATGTCGGAGGGAACAAAGATGAAAAAGCCATTTATTGTCGCAGCCGCCGCCGTTCTGATTGGTTTCTTGGGTATTTCTGGAGCCGCAGCCCAGGGCCCTGGTCCTCAGGGCGTTGGCGCAGACCAGGCGGCAAAGAGCTCGGATGCTTCGCACTCCTACAATCCAATCAAGTGGATCAAAAAAGATCCAGACAAAGCTTCAGAAAAGCCGAAGAAAGTGAAGAACAAAAAACCTTCAGAGAAGTCTGCAACGCCGGACGCGCCGCCGTCGCCGAAGGGTTAATCGAAGCAAAATATTTTCGGAGATAGGCCCTGATAAGGCCTCTTCTCGGTGACTTGTTCGCACCGTAAGGCGTCGTGTGCACGGGTATGCTACGATTCCAAACCTATGCAAACTGGGATCATCGGGCTTCCGCAGGTCGGCAAGACAACTCTGTTCAAAATTCTGACTCGCGCCAAACTGGATGAGAAGTCGGCGCGCGCGGCCACGCATGTCGGCGTGGCGCGCGTGCCGGAACCGCGCCTGGAACAGCTGGCCAAACTTTACAATCCGAAAAAGATTACCTACGCCACCGTCGAATATGTCGACGTTGGCGGCATGGTGAAGGACCGCGCGAAGGATTCCGCCGTGCTTGCGCCGCTGCGTGAAGTGGATGCGCTGGCGCACGTGTTGCGCGTGTTTGACGATCCCGCCGTGGCTCATTCCGCCGGTTCGATCGATCCCTTGCGCGACGCCGAAGTGATGGACCTCGAGCTGATGTTCTCCGACCTCGATCAGATCGCGCGGCGCATCGAGCGCGTGGAAAAAGATTTGAAGAAAAAGAAGGAGCCGATTCTCGAGCAGGAATTAGTTTTGCTGAACCGCTGCAAGGCGGCCATTGAATCGGAAAAACCGCTGCGCGAACTGGAATTCAATGCCGACGAACGGAAGACGATCAACGGCTACAAATTTCTTTCCCAGCGGCCCATGCTGTATGTCTTGAATCTGGGCGACAGCGAAGTCGCCGATCTTGACTCAGCCGTTGAGCGCCACAAGTTGGGGAAACTCGTGGGCCGCCCGAATACGGCGGTGCTCTCCGTTTGCGGGCGCATTGAAGCCGAGCTCGCCGAACTTGAGCCGGCCGAAGCCGCCGAAATGCTCGCGGCATACGGACTGAAATCTTCGGGGCTCGATCGCATCATTCAGGCGACCTACGAGCTGCTCGGCCTTACTTCGTTTTTCACCGCGGGCGAACCCGAAGTCCGCGCCTGGACCATCAAGCGCGGCATGAACGCGCAAAAAGCCGCGGGCGCGATCCACTCGGACATCGAGCGCGGCTTCATTCGCGCGGAAGTGGTGCGCTGCGAAGACTTGCTTGCTGCGGGCAGCTTGCCGGTGGCGCGCGAACGGGCGCAAGTGCGCCTCGAAGGCAAGGAATATATCGTCCAGGAAGGTGACGTCATCCTGTTCCGCCATAGCGGATGATAATCTTGGTAGCACAGGCACTCTTGCCTGTGCGGGTTTCGCGATTGCCGGTAAGAAGAAAACCGCACAGGGAAAAGGGCCTGTGCTGCGAAAGGCTGTTCTAACGCGAAAACTAGCCAAACGCCGAAAATGACGATCGCGCAATTCATCCCTGTTCCACCCTCACGCATGGTGCTGGCACTGCTGCTCGGGCTAACGGCCGCGGCGGCCAACATTCTCGGCGGGCTTTTTATTCTGCATCGCGAATGGTCGCGCCAGTACCTGAAATATTTTCTGGCGCTCGGCGCGGGCTTCATGCTGGCCGCGGCGGTTCTCGAAATTCTTCCGGAGTCGGTGGCGTTGACGGGGAGCCTCGCGTATTTCCTCGTGCTGGTCGGATATTTCATCGTTCATTTTTTCGAGCACACGCTTGCTCCGCATTTCCATTTCGGAGAAGAGACGCACGTCGAGCATTTTGTGCCGGAACACGCCGGAATTTCCGCGCTGCTCGGGCTCTCGATTCATACTTTTTTTGACGGCGTGGCGATTGCTTCGGGGTTTCTGGTTTCCGGCTGGCTGGGCGGCGTAATTTTTCTGGCGATTGTGTTGCACAAAATCCCTGAAGGTTTTACGGTCGCTTCGCTCATGCTGGCCAGCGGGCAGAGCCGCCGCACGGCGCTTTTCGCTGCAATCTGGCTGGGCGTTGCGACCGTTGCCGGCGTTTTGCTGATGGGTTTGCTGCACTCGCAGGTCGGCTACGCGCTGCCGATCTCGGCGGGAGTCACGCTGTATGTCGCCGCGACCGACCTGATCCCCGAAGTCAACCGCGAACCGGACACGCGCATGGCGCTGTTAGTTTTTCTCGGTGTGTCGCTGATGCTGCTGCTCGCGAAACTGTTTCACGCTTGAGTGGCGCAGGCTTCAGCCTGTGGGGTTTAATTCTTGCAGGGCCTAAACCCCACAGGCTGAAGCCTGCGCCACTAAACACGGCTGTTGAATTCCGTGCCTGCCGGATGTATGTTGCCGGTCAGCGCGGAAACCAAAATCGAAATTGTAATGTGAGGGAATTAATGAACAAATTGCCTGGCCGTCGAACCTTGCTCAAGTATGGGACAGCCGCCGCGGCGTATTCAGCGCTCGGAAATTTCGCATTTGGCCAAGGCAAAGCGAGTTCCCAGCAACGCGTCGTTGTGATCATGTTTGACGGTTTCGATCCGCGTTACCTTGCCGCAAGCAAGATGCCTGTGCTCGATCAATGGAAACGCGATGGTATTTTTAAACAAGTAAATGGCATGATGCCTTCGGTCACCAATGTGAACAACGCCTCGATTTGCTGCGGCGTTTGGCCGGAAACGCACGGAATTATCGCAAATTCTTATTTCGACGAAAAATCTGGCGAAGAACTTTATGTCGAATCCGCCGACCTCGTGCTTGCTCCCACGCTGTTTGAACGCGCCGCGCGGCACGGAGTGAAGTCGGCGCTGCTTTCCAGCAAGGCCAAGACGGCGACTCTGCTTTTGCGCGGCGCTGAGATCGTGCTGACGGCGGAGAATCCAACGACCGAATGGGTTCAGAAACTTGGCCCTGCGCCCGTCATTTATAGCGCGGATATTAATTACTGGTTAATGGCAGCCGCCATCGACATTCTAAAAAATCGCCCGGACATTGGCGTTCTCTACGTTCACACGACGGATTACCCGATGCACATGTGGGCTCCCGAAGCGCCCGAATCGAAAGAACATCTGGCGCGCATGGACGATCTTTTCGGCCAGGCCATGAAAGCGGCCCCCGACGCGGCTTTTCTTGCCACCGCCGATCATGGGATGAACGCCAAAAGTTTGTGCTGGGATCTCGAACAAGTCTGCGCCGGCAAAGGATCGCCGATCCGAAAAGCCGTCTCCACCGGACGCGACCGCTACATGAAGCATCATCGAGGCTGCAGCGGAGCAGCGTATATCTATCTCAAGGATCCGCAGGACGCAGCGCGTGTTCGAGATATTATTTCCGGTGTAAAAGGAGTCGAGCGGATTCTTACGCGCGAGGAAGCGGCACGAGAATTTAGATTGATGGCGTCGCGGATCGGGCAGCTGATGGTGTTGGGTGACAAAGACACGGTCTTTGGCGAACTCGATGACGAGAAAGAGAGCTTTCCCGGACTGCGTTCGCACGGCTCCCTGCACGAAACAGATATTCCCCTCTTCGTCTATAACGCGAAAAATGCGCCGCCGGCAGATTACTACACGCACAATCTCGATTTGGCGCGGTGGCTCTATCCCAGTTGAAGCCGTGTGCGGCCTCCTGTTTGTAAATTTGTCCATAAAAGCATCCCTTGGTTGGCCAAAGTCTATTGAAAATAAAGGGCTTGGGCCGCCGGCGGGGTAGGTTTCGGCACGCCCATTTGCCTTGCAACTTTTTGACAGGAAAAGGGTTTGATAAGCTGTGGAGGCCATGGCAAGGACCGACGTCCAACTGATGCTGGATGTGAAGGCCGGGGACGAAGCGTCCTTTGAGCTTTTGCTCCGCAAGTATCGGACTCCCCTCGTCAATTTTCTCTACCGGATGGTCCGCGACACGGCGGTGGCGGAAGATCTGGCCCAGGAAGTGTTTCTCCGTGTCTACCGCGCTCGCGACCAATATGCCCCTAGCGCGAAGTTCACCACCTGGATGTTCCGCATCGCGACGAATCTGGCGCTCAATTCAGTGCGCGACAACCGGCATCGCAGGATGGAAATTTCGATGGATCAAACGGTGGGTACGGGCGAGGATGAGCAGAGGCCGCTGGAAGTTCCGGACCGTGCGCCGAGCGTCGAACAGGAATTAGTGGCACGCTGCCGCGCGGAATTGATCATGAAAGCGATTCACGGGCTGCCCGAAAAACAGCGGGCTGCCGTGCTGCTGCACAAATATCAGGAACTGGATTATGACGAGATTGCCGGTGTTCTGGAATGTTCGGAAAGCGCGCTGAAATCGCTGCTGTTCAGAGCGTATGAAACGTTGCGCGTGGAGCTCGCCCCGCTCGTCAACAATTCGGTGCGAGCGTAAGGTCGGTGAGAGTGTAAGCGTGTTTGCCGAGGGAAGTGAGGACCATATGTTTGGCTCGAAGAATAGCGGGAAACAGTGTGCGGCACTGGAAAGCAAATTAGTCGAATACCTGGATGGGCGCGCGCGGCCTGCCGAGCGCCATGCCGTCGAGGAGCATCTGGCCGCTTGCGCCGACTGCCGCTCGCGCGCGGAAGAGTTCCGTTCGCTGTGGAGCGCGCTTGACGAACTACCCTCGATTTCGCCGTCCCCTGCGTTTGACGCATCCTTGCGTTCGCGCATTGCCGCGGAACCTGCGCGCCACGGCTTCTGGGAGTGGATGCCCTCGCCGAGGCTGGTCTTTGCCATGACCGCACTCGTTGCCGTGTCAGTCTGGCTGTCTTCCACGCCACGCTTTAAAACGATTGCGCCTTCGGCGAGCCAATCCAGCCAGCAAAGCCCTGCAAATCAGGCTGCACAGATTACAGCGGAATCGGATTTTGGGATGATCCGGGATTTGCCGGAGCTTGAGAATTTCGATGTAATCTCGAAATTTGACGCGCTTTCCGAGCTTTCTGTTCCGGCGGCTACGTCAACGCCCGAACCGAGGAAAGAAGCCAGGTAATGAAGCTGCGGTTCCAATTCGGGACTGTTTTGGCCGCTTGGCTGGCGGCGGGACTCCTGTGTGGCTCAGCGTCTGGGCAAAAATTCAACAAGGCGACCCAGCAAGAGAGCGACGCAAAGCCGCGCACCGCCCCCCGGCAGCAAATACGGCCCAGGTCCAAGCCGCCTAATGCTTTGTCTCCCAGGGGGAATCCCAACAATTTGCCGCCCAGGGCGATTGAGCGGCTCCAGGATATGCCTCCAGCACGCCAGGAACAGTTTTTGCGGAATAATCAACGTTTTTTGAGCCTGCCGCCGGAACAGCAGGACCAGATTCGCCAGCGTCTTCAAGCCTGGAACCGCCTGACTCCGGGCCAGCAGCAGGCTCTGCGCGACCGGCAGAGCGTTTGGGAACAGATGACTCCCGAGCAGCAGAGAAACGTCCGGCAATCGCTGCTTCCTCGCTGGCAACAGATGCCTCCGGCGCG
>PMOP01000475.1:5829-7901 GCA_003161495.1 Acidobacteriota bacterium
TTCGTCGAGGGATTGAATCCCGAAGACCGCGAAATGCTCGGACAACTCGCTCATCTGCACGTCGGCATGGCGCCCGATTCGCCCGGCATGTAGTTTTGGCAGGCAAAACTAGGGCAATAAATTCCCAAAAATACTGGATTCACCCGGCGAGTCGCGAATTTTGGCAGGCCCCCGTAACTCTTACGAAACACCCTCCTGAACGGACACTCGGAATCGCAGTTCTAATCCTAGGTGGAATTTTTCGTGACTACACTACCTGTAGTGGTTTTTGAAAACGCCGCCACAAGTCTCCCCGATATCCACAATTAAATTTTCTATTTGTCGCATTTCCTCTTGACAAGTTTTCGTTCCCGACTAGAATCGTGGCACAAAGTGGGAGATAGTGGTAGCAAGTGAAAAGTAGTGGCGAAGTGCACGGGGCTGTGACGCACTAAAGGGGAACACCTGTGAGGAGCGAACGCTCGACCAGCGCTTTGGGCAGACGACTACATGCTAAGGGGAAACATACCGGCAAGAGTGGACGAGAAGGGCCGTCTCAAAATACCCGCGGCCTTTCTGGAAGAGCTCAAGGGATCTGGCGAGCAGTTCTACGTTACGAGCGAAACCGGTGATTACGCCCGGATCTTCCCGATGAAAGTCTGGGAAGAGCTGGAGAGCAAGCTGGCGAGGCTCTCCTCGCATAACAAGACCAAGCAGAAGTTCCTGACCTGGACGAACTATTACGGCCAAGCGGTGGAAGTCGATAGTCAGGGAAGAATTTTGATCCCGCCCGTACTTCGGGAAGCGGCGCAGATGAAAGGCGACGTGGACGTGATGGGACACCTGACGTATCTGGAAGTATGGAATCATGGCCGGTCGCTAGAGAACTTGAAGAAGAGCCCGATTACAGACGACGATTTGAAGATCCTGGACGAATTAGGGATTTAGCTTGAATGTCCAGCACAAGCCAGTACTCGTGGAAGAAACGATGGACTGGCTGGCAATCAAGCCTGCGGGGTTGTATGTCGATGCGACCGTGGGGCTTGGGGGACATGCAATCGAAATTGCCCGGCAGCTTGGTGACGGCGGGCGGCTCGTGGGCCTGGATCGCGACACGCAGGCGTTGCAAATCGCGCGAGGCAGGCTGGCGGAGTTCGGGGATAAGGTGGCTTTGGTGCACGCTAACTTTTCACAAATCGGCGAGGTATTCGCGGAGCGAAATCTTCCTCCCGCCGATGGCGTGCTGGCGGACCTGGGCGTATCGAGCATGCAGCTGGATCTGGGAGAGCGCGGTTTTTCGTTTCGCGCGCAAGGCCCGCTGGACATGCGCATGGACCGCGACACGGAAGAAACGGCTTCCGACATTGTGAACACGGCAGATGTAAAAGCACTCGCCGACCTGCTCTACCATTACGGGGAAGAGCGGGATTCACGCAGAATCGCCAGGACGATCGTTCGAGCGCGTCCCATACGGGACACCGAACACCTGGCAACGGTTGTGGCAGGGGCCCGAAACGCTAGGGGAAGGCAGAAGCTGCATCCCGCGACAAAAACGTTTCTGGCGCTGCGGATTGCGGTGAATCGAGAGATGGAGGAACTCGGGCAGTTTCTTTCTAGGGTTCCTGCCACACTATCTCAGGGCGGCCGGTGGGTAATGCTCAGTTATCACTCGCTGGAAGACCGACCGGTCAAGCAAAGCTTTCAGCGGCTCGCGCAGGAAGGCGTGCTGAAAATTCTAACTAAAAAAGTGATTCAGGCTTCGGACGCGGAAGTTGCGGCCAATCCGCGGGCGCGCAGCGTGAAGATGCGTGTTGCCGAAAAGATCGATCCCGACCAGCACGGGATGCGGCAAAAGGACGAGTGGCGGCGATGACTGAGTTTTTTACCGTCAAACAGATTGATAATTCGCGCCTGGTGCGTTTCGTCGCGCCGAATCATTTGCGCGAATGCGCGCGCGTTGTTTCCCTCGGTGCGTTGATCGCTCTTGGCGCATTCCTATATGCCTGGCAACATTTCGAGACCATCCAGCTTCGCTACCAACTGGAATCCTTGCGCAGCGAACGCGCGCAAGCCACCGAACTGAATCAGGAACT
>PMOP01000184.1 GCA_003161495.1 Acidobacteriota bacterium
TGAAAGAAGGAAAGGGAACAATCTCCACCGAGAGCAAGGTGCTCTCCAATGCGCAGTATTCATTTTCCACGCGATTTGAAAACGGCATCGGGACGAATCCCGAGGAATTGATTGCGGCGGCGCATGCGGGCTGCTTCACCATGGCGCTGTCGGCGCAACTGGGCAACGCGGGCATCACCCCGGAATCGCTCGAGACCACCGCTGCCGTAACGCTCGAAAAATTGGAAGCGGGTTTCACCGTCACGAAAATTCATCTGGATGTGACCGCAAAAATTCCGGGCGCGGACGCCGCGGCATTTGAAAAAGCGGCACAGAACGCCAAGGCCGGATGCCCCATCTCGCACCTGCTCAAAGCCGAAATCACGATGAGTGCGAAACTGGTTGGCGAGCGCGCCTCCAGCGCCTAGTTTTAAAACGATTTTGTTGGAAGAAAATGTTTCGTGGCGCCGGCGTCCCGCCGGCGATTTTACTGGGCTTTGCCAAGGGCGAGAAAATCGCCGGCGAGACGCCGGCGCCACTTGAACTTCACGCACGGAAAGGTTGAAATCTGGAAGATTAAAAATTAAAAACTAATCCCCCGATGGCCTGAAACGATCTTTGATTTGTTCCGAAGAATCGTGAAAAAACTTCATCCGCTTCGCCGCGCACAGCGATGCTGGGCGTCAAGTAAATGTCGACTCCAACTCCTCCCGTCAAGCCGAACGAGGTATTGCTTCCCAGCAACCCGCCTGACTGTGTAAAGCGGTAATGATCCAATCCGCCAAGCACATGACCCCAGGGTTCAAATCGGCTGTGATTGCGGTAGACCACCCGAGGGCCAGCCCCGACGAACAGCGACTTTGCAACCAAGTTTGGCGGGATCGTGGATGCGCCGGTGTCGTGCGAAAACCCGGCCCCCAGCTGAGCTTCCGCCGCAAACCACGATCGAAAATAGCGGGCAACTCCAATGTTTACACCATTTGTATTGAATGGACTACCCAACAAATTGTCCCGGTTGAATTGATATCCGATGGAAACCTGCCACGGCGGAACATCCTGTTGACTTGCGGGATTATAGCCGATGGGCGCACCCGAACCCGCTCCCGCCGGACCTTGTGCCCCTGCCGAGGCGGAAATAAAAAGAAGTATGCCAGCCAGGAAAATCGCCACACGCATCACGAATCCTCCCTCATGCCGCCCACATGTTCCAGATTGGAACAACTCTTCTCATTGTAGCTGGACGTGTCAACCCAACCAGCACGATTTACATTCTTATTTGCCTAATCTCGCACGGAGTTAACCTTCTCGCGTCAAACAAGCTCCCTGGCCGGCTCAAACAGAACAGGCGCGCGAAAATTGGCTCCCCCTTGACGGATGTGTTAGGATTCCCGGCGATATTGGAATGCCGACCCAATACATTCCGATCTTTATTTTTGCCGCGCTGGCCGCTGCGTTCCCCGCGTTGTCACTGGTGGTGTTCAAGTTAATTCGTCCGACCCCGGTAGCTGTCGGAGCGAAGCTGAAGCCCTATGAGTGCGGTGTGGAAGCGGAAGGCGATACGCGCGGGCGTTACTCGGTCCGGTTTTACATCGTAGCGATTCTTTTTGTAATTTTTGACGTGGAGACGACGTTTCTGTTTCCCTGGGCCGTGCTGTTTTCCACCCGCCAGGAAGGTTTTCGTCTTCCGGAAATTTACGCGCTGGCGAGCATGTTCGTTTTTCTTGGTATCTTGATCATCGGTTATATCTGGCTCTACCGGAAGGGCGCCCTCGAATGGGTGTAGGCAGCGCCCGAGTGTTTTCTTAAAGCAATGTCCCGGCCACGGAAGGTGACCGGGATTTTTTTTGTGCATGGACCGGCCACGGGATCAGGAAACCCATGGGATTCTGGCGGAACAGGTTGACTCTGTTTTCCGCCGTGTGCTAAAAGCTACAACTTAATATTGGCTGTACGGTTTTGGTGCAGCCCTTTACTCCTAATTCATGGCAAACGACCCGGAAGAGAAGCAGCCGTCCGCGAATTCACCGAGTGAACCGTCTGGGGCGAAAACGCCAGCCGCAGGGGGTGAACCCGCATCTAAACCTGCCGCTCCTTCTGCCGCCCCTGCCGCAAAACCTCCGGCTGCGCCCGGCGCTCCTGCTGCGAAACCTCCGGCTGCCGCGGTGCCGCCTCGGCCTCCTGCTCCTCCCAAGGAAGGTCCTGTTGCACTCGAAAATGACCTTGTAAAGCGATACAAGGACAAATTCGGGCCGGCGATCCTGGAAGCCTGGACGGATCGCAAACAATCCATCCTTGTGGTTGCGCGCGAGCTGCTCGCCGAAATTGCGCTGTACAGCCGGGATGATGAGAAATTTGACTGGCTGAGCGACCTCACCGCCGTCGACTGGCCGAAGCGCGAGAAGCGGTTCGACATTGTGCTCAACATGTACTCGATGGAGAAGAACGAACGCCTGCGCCTGAAGGTGCACGCCACGGCGGAAGAGCGCGTGCCGAGCATGCAGGGAATCTGGTCCACGACGAACTGGATGGAACGCGAAGTATACGACATGTTCGGCATAGTTTTTGAAGGCCATCCCGACTTGAAGCGCATTCTGCTTCCGGACGAATGGCAGGGCTTCCCGTTGCGGAAAGACTATGACATTTTGACGCAGGATACCGCCTGGGTTCGCGAAAACCTGGGCATTGAGAGCGGACAATAGCGAATGCCCGACGAACGCATCCCGTTTGCCACGCACGCTGATCACACCGTGCTCGGGGCGGACGAAATCGTCCTGAACATGGGGCCGCAGCACCCGTCCACGCACGGCGTGCTGCGCGTGAAGCTGCGCCTGGATGGCGAAAAAGTGATCGGCTCGGAATGCGTGATCGGCTACCTGCATCGCGGCGTCGAAAAGATTGCCGAGCACCGCACCTACACGCAGTTCGCGCCGTATGTGGATCGAATGGACTACGTTGCGGCGGTTTCCAACGGCCTGGGCTACTGCGAAGCGGTGGAAAAGTTGCTCGGGGCGGAAGCGCCGCCGCGGGCTCGCGTCATCCGCACGATTCTCACAGAGCTGCAACGCATTGCGAGCCACCTGTTCTGGCTGGGCACTCATGCCCTCGATATCGGCGCGCTCACGCCGTTGTTTTATTGCCTGCGCGAACGTGAAGAGAT
>PMOP01000445.1 GCA_003161495.1 Acidobacteriota bacterium
CTGCGGTTGCCACCCGAATTGCGGCGTGGGCACGGCCGTGATGATCAACAAGGAAACAAAGGAGTGGGCGCCGGTCCCGAAATTCCTCAGTGTGCCTCAGCTGGTCGAGGACGTGAAGAAAGTCACCGATGCGGCCCGCAGCAAGAATTTCTCTAATTTCATGATGGCCATGGCGCTGCTAAAGAATTATCACCCGTACGAGGCGCCGTCGAACTTCCGACTCCTCGATTTGTGGAAGAAGTTTGATAAATCCTGGGGCCTGACGTCGAATCAGCGCAAGAAGTACGGCACGGCCGGTCCGGAACGCACGTTCGAGGATGCCAAGAAGCGCCGCAGCGATCCGTGGAACTTCCTGTTCATCGCCGGCATGTGGTTCCAGGACCTGTTCAACTACGATTTCCGGCGCACCGAAATGTGCATCATCCCGTACGCGACGCAGCAGGGCGAAATTTCCTTCTGCGCGTACAACACGGGCATCGGCTGGCGCAAAATCATCGAGAATATGTACAAGAACGCCACCGTTGCACAATGGTATAAGGAACACGGCAAGCACGAAATCTACGCCAAGGGCAGGGCCGTGGGCCTGGATGCTTACGATCATTCGCTCGTGATCGATGCCGAGGACGCCGCGCGCGTTCGCGCAGTCGACCATGAAGTGCCCAACACCGCGGCCGAGGAAAATCGTGCCCGGCGCCGCGCCGATTTCCTCAAGGAAGAGGCCCGCGTCCGCAAGATTTACGAGGAACTCGTCCTGAAGCAGACGCCGCAGGAAGTGGTGCAAATTGGCTCCATCACCGACATCAAGAAAGCGACTCCCTCTGTCGCTCCCGTGACCATCAGCAACGCCAATGGCAACGGAAACGGCGCGGCGAAGCCTCAGGTGGCCGAGCAAGTCGCCGGCGACTAGTCGCTACAATCCATCTTGAAACCTTCCAACTGCCTCCGGCTCGCCGGAGGCAGTTGCTTTTTGTAGGACGGGCTTCAGCCTGTCTGCATTTCGCAAAGGAACGATTCAAAACCAGACGGGCTGAAGCCCGTCCTACTTAAAGGCTTGCAGTATCTTTCGGTTGCGTGCAAACTTTCTGCGTCAATTCATACTTGAAAACTGAGTTGCAAGGAGTTCCCTGGGTGGATGCCGTCGCGGCAATTTCAGAATTGGTGATTGCCAATCGTGTGATTGCGCATCTGAAGCTGGTAGATTCCTTCGGGCACATTACCGTGCGCAATCCGGAAAATCCGCAGCGATTTTTCATGTCGCGGGCGCGCGCGCCGGGCCTCGTGACGAAAGAAGATATTCTGGAATTTAATCTGGACAGTACGCCAGTGAATTTGCGTGGGCTGAGGCCATATTCCGAGCGCTTCATCCACGGGTGCCTCTACAAATCACGGCCCGACGTTACCGCGATCTGCCACAACCACGCGCATGAATTGCTTCCACTGGCGGTGACGAAGACGGTGATGCGTCCCGCTTTGCACACGGCGTCAGTCATCGGCCACGAAGTGCCTGTGTGGGACATTCGCGATCATTTTGGCGATACCAACATGCTGGTGACTACGAATGAGATGGGCGATTCCCTCGCCGCTACGGTCGGAAAGGGAAAGGCGGCGCTAATGCGCGGACATGGCAGCGTGATCGCGGGCGCGTCGATACAGGACGCAGTCTTTACTACTTTTTATTTGCGCCTGAACGCGGAGGTTGTGATCAAGGCGATGTCTTTCGGTGAGACGATCACGTATCTCTCGCCGGGTGAAATCGATCAGTCGGGAGAACTCCACAGTCAGCCGGCAGCTCAAGGGCGCGCGTGGGAAGAATGGTGTTTGCAGGCCGGAGTCGCGAAACTTTCATTGAAGTAGCAATGGTTTTTGTGGCGCGGGCTTCAGCCTGCGGGGGTTAATCCTTGCAAGGACCAAAACCCCACAGGCTGAAGCCTGTGCTAATACTCGCGTCATGATATTGTGTGCGGAGTAGCAGTTGGAGGAGCCATGCCAAAGTTAAATCGTTGGTGGATCGCCATTGCCGGTGTGTGCCTGCAAATGGCCCTCGGCTCGGCCTACGCATGGAGTGTTTTTCGCATCCCTCTCTCCCGGGAATTCGGTTGGAGCATCACGCAAATCACCTGGATTTTCCTGATCAGCTGGTTTTTTTTGGGGAGCAGCACGGTTGTCGGCGGCTTGTGGATGAAACGCAAAGGCCCGAGGGTCGTCGCGATGACGGCGGGACTGCTGTGGGGCGGCGGAGTATTTCTCTCCAGTTTTTCCGCTCATAGACTTTGGTGGCTTTATGTGACGTACGGAGTAATTGGTGGAATCGGGCTGGGCATGGGCTACATCGTCCCGATTACCGTGCTGGTGAAATGGTTTCCTGACCGGCGCGGACTCATCACGGGAATTGCGGTGGCCGGGTTCGGCGCGGGTGCTTTATTTTCGGCGCCCGCCGCGGGATGGTTGATCCTGCATGTGGGCTTGATGCCGACGTTTGCCTACCTCGGAGCCGCATACGCCCTGGTCGCCATCGCCTCCGGCGCGTTCATGCAAAATCCGCCGGATGGTTGGACGCCGCGCGGTTGGAGGCCGTCCGCTGCGCAGATCTCGCAGCGTTGCGATCGCGATTACACACTGGGCGAGGCGCTGGGCACCTGGCAGTGGTGGGCGATCTGTTTCCTGATGTCCATCAACACGATGTCGGGCCTGTCGATTGTCACGCAAGCGTCGCCAATTTTTCAGGAGATGGGAAAAGCAACCGCGGCAACCGCTGCTTTCCTCGTCGGCATAATGGCTCTGGGAAATGGTGCGGGGAGAATTTTTTGGTCCTGGGTATCCGACTTGACGACACGGAAAGCGGCATTTTTCATGATGTATCTTGTCGAAGTGGCACTGTTCTGGACGTACCACAGCATCCACTCTCTCCCGCTGCTGGCTGTCATCACATTTATTCTGGTGATGTGCTACGGCGGCGCCTACGGCATTACTCCGGCATTTGCGGCCGACTATTTCGGACCTCGCGACGTTGGCTCCATTTTCGGCCTGATGATGTTGCCCTGGGCGTTCGCCGCCGTTTTTGGACCGCTGCTCTTTGCTTATCTGCGGCAGATCAATGGAAACTATACGCAGGCACTCTATCTCATCGCGGGAACCATGACAGCCGCGCTCATTCTTCCCATTTTGATTCATCCGCCGCTTGGAAGAAAAGATGCTGACGAACATCCTGCCGGCGCTGCGCTCGAGACCGAAGCGGAAGCAATCGCTCCAGAGTAATTATTGAGGGACAGTGGCGCAGGCTTCAGCCTGTGGGTTTTGGTCCTTGCAGGCACGAAACCCCACAGGCTTGAAGCCTGCGCCACTAAATTCCTCCGCCTACTCGACTTCGTCTTCTTCCAGAATTTTCTTCCGAGTTACTTTTGTAGTGATACGAATGCCTCGCGACTGCACATCTTTCAAAATCGCTTGACGGGTTTCCAGCGGAATCGCACCGGGAGGAAAAACGCCGGCCAAATCGCGTGGAAAATGTTTAACGAAGAGAGCGGCCATGTGCGCTGTCGCGTAGGAGATGGGCGAGAGCGCCAATCCGCGCTGCCTGATTTGGTAGAGGGAAGGAAAAATAGCGTCGTAACGGACTTCGATCCGATCTTCCTGCTTGCTTCCACTGACCACAACGGCCGCGGCAAATCTGGCGTTCTGCAATTTGCCCCGGCGGATCATTCGCGCCACCTGGCGCGGAGACGCCGTTTTGGGAAACCGCGAAGCGATCAGGCCGCGGGATTTTGAAAGTTTCCCCTGGCGGTACCAGCGCCGCAGTCTGTCAATTTCGTTGCCGCCGATTTTGACGTCCATATCCTTCAATTTCAGAAAATAGGGGACCGTGCCGACTTCGTCCTGCGCCGCCAGGACGACATTCGCTTCGCCGATCGGCGGAGGAAAACGGAATTTTTCGCGCTCGCCGAAACGTTTTCCATACCGGAATCGCCCATCACGCACGACGCGAGGAAGCGATATGGCTTCGTCGAAAGAGACTTCCGCCGACCACTGCGAGATCGGATCCTCGCTCTCCGTGCTCTCATAGAGCCGGATGTAAACTCCCTCCACGGAATCCATCAGGCTCGCGGCTCGAGCGACCAGCAAATTTGTCATCCCGGGGGCGGCCCCGGCAGTGATCAACGCGGCGCGGTTTTTCTGCTGAAAGCGTTTGTCGAAGCGAAGCTGCTCCGCCTTGAATGGATTGCGCATGAGATGAGCGCTGAGATCCATGTAATGGCAGCGAATCCGCAGCGCTGCCCGCAGAACAATTTCGTTAAAGACTGCGGCGCTCGCGTTCACCAACAATTGCGACCCTTTGGCCGCGCGTACGATGCCCCACATATTGCGTGCGTTTACTTGAACGACGGGAATCGTGCTCTTCTTGCCGAGAAAGCGGCGAGCGCGATCGAGGTCGCGGTCGCCGCAAGTGACTTGGTGCCCCTGTCGCGTAAGCAGGTGTGCGAGATAAGAGCCGGTTGCTCCAGTTCCCAGAACGAAGATGCGCATTGGGAGAAAACTTTACCACAATCGTTTCGCGATGTTCCGGTTTCGAGACCTTTTTGTCGCACAGCCACTCCTGGCTGTGCGGTTTTGTTGGCGTAGATATACTAGCCGGTCGGCTGGCAATCGCGAAAATCGCACAGGCAAGAGTGCCTGTGCTACGTGCTGGCGCCGCACGTGCGCTACAATAAAATGCGGTTTTGCAAGATATGGCGGACTCTTCTCCATCCACGGTCGATCTGCAATCCGGAACAGCTCCTGCGCCCGGCGATGCCGGACAAGGCCGAGCCGCTGCCACGTTCCGCGCGCTGCGGCATCGCAATTTCCAGCTCTTTTTCGGCGGACAAATTATTTCCCTGATAGGCACCTGGATGCAGACAGTCGCGCAGGCGTGGCTCATTTACCGCCTGACGGGATCCGCGGCTCTTCTCGGTGTGCTTGGATTTGTAGGCCAGATCCCGATCCTTTTGCTTTCGCCGCTGGCCGGACTGGTGGCCGACCGGTGGCCGCGCCGGCGCGTCGTAATCTCGACGCAAACCTCATCGATGGTGCTGGCATTCATTCTGGCGGCGTTGACGATGACCGGTCACATCCGCGTGTGGGAAATCATCGTGCTCGCAACGCTGCTGGGCATCGTCAACGCATTCGATGTGCCGGCGCGGCAATCGTTTCTGATCGAGATGGTGGGGCGCGAGGATCTGCTGAACGCGATTGCGCTCAACTCCTCGATGTTCAACGGCGCGCGCATCGCGGGCCCCGCGATTGCCGGAATCCTGGTCGCGGTGGTCGGCGAAGGTTGGTGCTTTCTTCTCAACGGCATAAGCTATCTCGCCGTGATCGCCGGCCTGTTCATGATGCGCATAGAGAAAATGACGCTGGTCCATGACGGGGGCGCGCCTCTGGAAAAACTGCGCGAGGGATTCCGCTTCGCGCGGCATACGAAACCCATCCGCGCCCTGCTCTTGCTCGTGGCCATCGTGAGCTTCATGGCCTTGCCTTACACCGTGCTGATGCCCATCTTCGCCGTTCAGATTCTGCACGGAGGAGCCTCGGCCTACGGCTGGCTCATGGGAGCAGTGGGCGCAGGAGCCATGTTTGGCGCTCTAGCGCTCGCGATGCGCGCGCAATTGCGCGGTTTGGGAAAGGTAGTGGCCTATGCGGCGACGGGGCTGGGCGCGTCACTGGTCCTGTTCAGCGCATCACACTGGTATTGGGTTTCGTGCGCGATCCTGGCCGTTTCGGGGTTCACAATGATGATGCAGTTTACGGCCACCAACACGCTGATTCAGGCCATGGTTCCGGACCAGCTTCGAGGGCGCGTGATGTCGCTGTACTCGATGATGTTTCTGGGCATGTCGCCGATCGGATCGCTGCTCGCCGGCGCCTTGGCGGACCGCATTGGCGCGCCGGTGACAGTGGCGATTGGGGGACTTGTCAGCTGCCTCGGCGGGATTGCATTTGCGCGCAAATGGCCGGCCATGCGCGGCCCAGCGCGCGATCTGGTGGCCGCGCAAGGCATGATGTCGCCTGCGCCACAGCCGGACGACTCATGACCTCCTTCTTGAGATGACACGTGCGAATCGATGAGTGGCACCGGCGTCTCGCCGGCGTTTTTGCGTCGTGTGAAGGTCGACAAAATCGCCGGCGGGACGCCGGCGCCACGAAAAACGCGCACCATCACTGGCACTTGCGGAAATGACTCATGTAGCAGGACACGACGGGAACGAAAATATTTTTCCGCGTAGAACGGAAGCGGTATAGGTTCCAGAATTCGTTTCAGTGTAGGATGTTAACCACACGTTGGGCCTGTAGTACTTCAACTCTACGTTGAAACGGCGTCGCTTACGCCCGATTTGCCCTTCGAAAACACTCACGTCCCGGACTCACTTTGGACTCACAAGAAAGCTGCCTCGGCGACGTGCGACAGAAAGGTGGAATCGGATTGTTTCTCGTTTACCTGACTACGCTTGTCAAGGTAGTTTTTTCTCTGGCGATTTTACACCCAAATCTTTAAGACGTTTCTTGGCTTGCAGAGCTTTCGATGAGGAGAACTTGTTAAAAGGACGCTTTTTCTTTGCCAGAAAACGCGCGCGATTACCCGGTTTTTTCACCATTCCGCCGCCTCATTCCAGTTGATGCCAGATGCGCATATCGCATTTAACCCACTACGAAGAACGGAAGTAGGTCTTGCCCATGAGGGTGATTCCCCGTTTCGGAAACGTGGGATCAAAGCGAATGCCAATCCACTCTTCTGGCCGATCAATGATAACTTTCTTCCATGCGTTTCCAAAGAACATTCCCGCCCGCTCGGCGTTCTCGCCGCAAGCTTCGAATATCGGACCAAAGGGCGTACCCGTCCAGTTGCCGGGCTCGCCTGTTTCAGGATTCGGTTTCCCGCCTTCCAGCGACGTGTTAGTGATCGACCCCCAATTCGGGTTTGGTGAATCGACTAGGTTATCGAGTAGCTGGTTGATCTCCGCCTCTATCGCGTCCCTCTGCGCGAGCGTCATCGAAAGCCATGTGAGATTGAACTCAGATAAGTGCTCCAGTCTGGAAACTTCATAAACGCTTCCGTTATCTCTTATTTCGCGTAGCATGTTCTTTCTCCTTGAGATCGGCTTCTGCGCGCCTCGGATTCACCGACCGACTACGCAACCAAGTGGGACTTGTCCCTTGTCGAGCCCTATTCTACCGCGCCCTTGACTTTGATTTCCAAGTCCAGCCGGAGGGACTTTTTTCTTTTGACCTAGTTAATCGAAGGGGTTTTTGGTGTGCATGCAGGACACCTCCCGGACACCTCTTCAACTGAGAATATTTCACCGGAGTTTGCGAGATTTACTGCACGCATTATAGCTTCTGAAAGGGTGGCGAAGCTTTCCGCGTCCATACTCGCGTTTCCTTTCCCACGAAGGTGAAAATGAGTGAGTAGAGTGATAGAGATTCGGTCCATTCGGCCTCCTCGGGGAAGCAAGCCTCACGGCCCGTAATCTCTGCTTGGCAAACTGCGGGGTGGATATTTACCGTACTACGTCTCGGTAAACAAAGCAAACGCGGGCAAGATCAAACTGCCTGCTATGCAGGGAACGGCCCACGAATAATCCTATCGGGAACCGTTACCATGAAATGATCGCCACATCTGATGCATGGAACCGTCTGGTCACGGTTCTTTGGGGGAAGTCCGGCACGAGTGTTAACGTGGACCTTCTGTTTGGTTTTGCAGCGCGAGCATTCTACCGTCATAACAACGTAGCGTTCGTCGGCCATTGAGGGGTCGCTGCATTGTGTATTCTATCATGGGGCAGTTTTACAGTCTCTCGGTGGGCGGCTCCCCTACATACATTGCAGTATTGATCACGTGAAAATCGCTTGTAAAAATGCTTGGGGGAGGGGACACCCGACGATTAAGGGCCTGTTATGGTATGATTGCGCAACTGAAGGACGGCAAATCCATGACATGGTCTCCAACGGCAACGCAAATCATGAGGCGCATCGTCGCTGCCTCAAATACCGACATTCTTATCTTCAATGGTCCGATCGAGCGCCCTCGTGATCGAAGAATGATAAAATTGCTTAGCACGCGAGCGTGCAAGCCAAACCTCTTTATGATCCTGGTCACCAATGGTGGTGACCCTGACGTGGCATACCGAATTGCCAGAGCCATGCAAAACCATTACGAAAAGTTTACAGTTTGCGTGTCAGGGGTGTGCAAGAGCGCCGGAACTCTCGTCCTTCTCGGAGCGCATGAATTAGCTTTCTCGGACCATGGTGAGATCGGGCCACTCGATATTCAAATGGCAAAGAAGGATGATCTATGGGGCCAAGAATCTGGCTTGACGGTAATGACGGCGCTTACGGCTCTGTACGAGAATGCACAAGATGCCTTTGACCATTTCTTAGTTTCCCTGACCACTAAGAGCGGTGGACGAATAACCGTGCGCACTGCGTCCGAGGTTGCCGCCAAGTTGACGCAGGCTCTGTACTCTGGCATCTCAGAGCAGATCGATCCCATTCACATGGGCGAGGTCAATCGGTCGATGGCAATCGCAAAAGAGTACGGCAAACGATTGATGGAGAAGAGCAAAAACTTTGACGAAGATACACTGCAATCTCTAATCAGTGGCTACCCGTCGCATAGTTTTGTTATCGACAAAGAAGAGGCCGCTACGAAGTTTAAGAATGTTCGCGCATGTACTCCGGACGAGGTTGCCCTTTTAGAGGATCTTGACCATGTTGCGTTGAACACTTCTGCTGGCCCCTGGGTAAAATTCATATCGGATGACATCCTAGAAGAGGACCAAGCAAATGCCCAAACTCAAACCGGAACCGTTTTGGAACAGCAAGGACCTGATGGAACTAATACGTCGTCAGCGGAACCTGTTCCGCCGGAAGGTCAAGCCGGAACCGCCTCCGCCGGAGGAGGATGAAAGTTACCCGGACAAGTCGCTCAATCACCAGAAGCAACCTGTTTCTTCTTAGTCTGCCCAGCATACCCTTTCATATATCGCCGATAGACATGCCAAAGCTTCCCAACCAGCCTAAAAGAGTTGTGCAGTGGCGCAATTTGCTTCAGGAATGCTTCTTGTCGCGGAGGCAAAGCTGCACCGACAGCACCAATGTAGACGACAAACAGCACCCATGAAGTAAGCGCGGGGCCGAACTCTGACCACCAGGGAAGAGGAATCGGAGACATCTCGGTTATACCCGGTAGAAAATGTGAAGCACTAAGCCCAAGCGCCGTGGTCAACGGTACAAGTTGCGCCGGTAGGACGGCGATCCTAATCGCCAGTGCCCAGAACAAAATCGCCGACAACGCGAGAATAACCAAAAATACGATATATTCAACCAGCATCAGCATCGCAATCCTGTCCCGCCCACGCCGACCCCGGAAAACCACAGTGAGGTATCGAAAAGGCATAATAATAAATCCAGTTACCCGAAGTGAGCTGGCTGCTTCCAACTTGTTTTTGGGGGGGCTATCTACAAACTTTTGAGATGCATTCCTCATAATAATAAGCCCTCTTAGCGCCAACGATGAGAATACAGCCGTGTCCTTCTCATCAATGGGCGAAGTCTTGTCAAGAGCGCGATAAGCAAAAGCCAGGAAAACCGCGCCTGAAATGATGCAACCCATGAGATTTGGCCCTCGCGCCGAAGAACCACCGTAGAGGAGAAACCAAGCTACCAAGAAAGAACCAGCCACAGGAACTACCGGAAAACCTCTCGTCCGCTTGGGGAAGGGTGCGACGTTGCTTTGTTGAGTCTGATTCGGAGCCTCCTTTATTTCTTTCCGATATATCAAAACAATAAGTAATACAAACGGAAAAACTATGATGTATAGGGGCAGGCCAATCAAGAGCTGAATCAGTGAGAACGAAGTAATCAAGAGAAGCCAGATTCCAACGAGCACCCGGCCCAAATGTAGTCCACTTGAAGGAGCGAAGCCAACGAAGGACAAAATGGCTCCGATTTTGTTCGCTGCTGCATTCTCTGCCCCTGCCAGCACATTCCGTCCGTTCAGTACCGTAAGAAGCCAGCGCACCCACAAATAGCTGGCTGTGAATCGCCATGCCCACGCTTTCGCAAAAGCTACCGGGCCCTTAGTGGGCGCGTTCGATGTAGGCACAATCGTCGGGAGTACAGGGCTTGGGGGCACAGAATTACCCGCCACCGTGGTTCCCTGAGATTGTCGCTTTTGAGACCGTTTCGTCACAGATTGGGCCGTTGATCATCGGCACATCACGGATAGTAATCCCAACTATGAAATTTGTTGCTTTACCCAACGGCGCGTTATACTTTTCTGTGATGTGGGGGATGGCTGCCTGCTGAGTGTTGGGGATGATGGGAGTTGAACCCACGACCTTTCGCTTAGCATGCGAACGCTCTTCGTGGGCCGCACTTGATCAGGGAGCAGGACCACTTTTCCGCTGAGCTACATCCCCCCAGTTTTTCACCGCACAAGAAGATATTTTCCCTCCTCGTTACGGCGAAAAATCCGATCAAGATAACGAGCTATGCTCGCCGCGATCATCTTGCTCTCAACGGTCTTGCCCCTCGACTTCAATGCTTCCGCGAGTTCGGCGGCGCTCATAGGAGCCATGCTCGCATTCAAAATGGCTTGGACGTGGTAGGGGATGCTCCCCTCTTTGAATCCAGTTTTGGTTCGGAAACGCAGGCGTTTTTGTTTTCCAGAGTTGGCCTCTCGCTGGAACTTCGCAAGAGCGGCCTCAAGCTCGGAAAGCTCCTGCTTCTTAGTCTCTATGGCGGCTTGCAGCGCCTCAATCACCGGGTTTGTAGGAACTCCCATGCTGAAAAGTCTGCCAACTTTTCAAAACTCTGTCAAGCGGATAATGCTTCCTGTGCGCACGCGAAATGTTTGCAATGCCTGTCTTAACTGCCATGCGCGCATCTTGAAAATCTAACACACACATACAAAAGGACTTGCATAGTAATCCGGATTGCTATTTTTCCATGCTACGGAGTATGACACTAGTGGCTACTTTGGACTACTTTGGACTACTTTTGACACTTTGTGACAATGGTGGATTTATCGTGCATGGCTGATAGGGCAACCATCATCCCAATGGTCCGCAAACACTCAGCGTGTTTTTCGGCTTCTTTGGCATGTGTTTCGGGGTAATTTGCCTCGGCCGTTGGGACGAGTTCCGTTCAATCGCTATTGCTTCGCCACGTTCCAAACGTACAGAAAGTTTTCGTCGGTGGCTGTGGCGACCTTACGGCCGGATTTATGGGCAGCGCGGTTTAACGAGGAACGCACGTTCTCCTTGGTATCACCCAGTTCGGCCGAAGGGACCTTCAAGGCGGCTCCTGCTCCAAGGTCGTCGAGGTCGCGCAGAATTGCGGTAACTATCCTCTTGTGCTTCCCGTTTCGCGATTGTGGAACGTCCACCATCGCCATCGTCTTGAAATGAGGTAGAGCGCGATTGGTTTTCATTGTAATCCCCGCACACCAAGCGCAGAACTATTCCCACGCGATCATACGCATTCCAAGTTTAGTATACAACGAAATATTAAACGCTTAGACAGCCTTCCGCCTCGCCATCTTCTGGGCCGTCAAGAAAAGCAACCGCAGATCGCTTTCGCTCGTGCGGCTGAATAGGCGACGAAACTCGGCAAGCATTCTTGCTTCTTTGCCTTTGCCGCCCCATGGAATGTTTGCACCGGGCTTTTCCATCGGGAGGTTTGGCAGCTTGGGCGGCTTTTCGCCATCATAAAGCAGTTGGTACATCGGGACTTCGAGGGCGTGGGCGAACTTTTCAAGTGTCTCGACAGCAGGCACAGTATGCCCATGCTCCACACGCGAGATGTAGCAACGCAACAACCCAGTTCGTTTTTCGACCTCCTCTTGTGTAAACTTCTTTTCCTCACGTAAAGCACGCAAACGCTCTCCGATTATCATGGCGTGATCCTCCGTAGCATGAGCAATACTTTAGAAATCATGCTAGACGCAAACTCACGAGAGACGCACGGACTTCTCCACCACTCTTGTCAGGAACAATTACTAATTCAAGTACTTTGACTTCCGAGAGTTCAACCGGATAGTCTTCCGTCTCCCGCACTGAGTCTGGCGGGCTAAAATTCCATTGCTGGCGGACAATTTCGCGAGAAGAATACTGGATGTCGGGTGACCACTGAAGGACGAATTCTTGTGTCCGGCTGTTTTCGTTATCTTCAAAAACAAGCAATATTCGTCTTAGCTTTTGGGGTTCGTCGAAGATCAGACGGATTGTCTGTATCCCAGGTTTAGCCGCACGCCAGCCATTCTTACCTCCGAGTAATAGTGCTGCTTCAATTGGATAGTCGCTCTCTTCCGATGAAACCTCAACCGAAGCGATACGGTCCACGTCCATCCAAGCTTGATCGCGGAGTGGGGCATCCTGCGAAATCCGCGTAATCTGGCTCTTACGCACGATACGATTCTACTCCTAATTGCGGGCCAATTATCAAAGATTGAGCGAGCACCAGAAAATGCGTGCTTTCTTGAGCGGAAGTAAGTGAAACCGTGTATTTCTCTTCTCCGACTGCGCGCGCACGTTAGTACAGAGGGCCCTCCCCGGCTGACCCGGTTTCCTCACCTGAAAGATCGATCTTATGGATAAGCGCATTCTTATTGTTGACGATAGCGCCCTCACGAGGGGCCTAGTTCGTGAGTTCATCGAATGTCGGCCCGGCATCAAAGTTTGTGGAGAAGCGGTCGATGGTGTGGAAGGTGTTGAAAAAGGTCTACAGCTAATGCCAGACTTAATCGTCCTTGATTTCTCGATGCCTCGACTAAATGGCTTGCAAGCGGCCTTGATGCTTCGTGAAGTCGTGCCAAATATACCAATCATATTATTTACTTTTTTCAAAGACGCAGTATTAAGCCGCTTGGCTCACAATGCCGGCGTGACCACGATTTTATCGAAGACAGATCAACTCGCTACGTTGGCGGATGAGATCCGAAGACTCACTGGTTGGACGAATTAGCTGAGTCTTGATGTCGTTGTTTGGCAGAGTCTTGGAGTCCTGATTCTTTCAGTGTGCTCACTCGCTCCGGGGTATGCGTTTGTCGCCGCTGGCGTAGTGCTTTATAGCTGGGATCAACGCGGTTACTAGGTTCGCCTTATCTAGCAACGTGGCGGCTCCGATCTTCTCCGCGAGGGCCTTCGTTTCATCGTCCTTCCAAATTGACATTGCCAGCAACCGCGAACCAATTAAGCCGAATTTAAGCTGCGAGGGTGTCACAGTGCGTTCGTCGCCCATATGAACGTCTAGGACAATGACTTGCGGATGCAGCTTCGATGCTCGCTCCATCGTTTGAGCGAAGCTGACACATTCAGCAACCACTTGGATTTCAGGGTCTCCTTGGAGCAAATCCGCAATCACCCTTCGGATGATTTCACTGTCATCGGCTAAGAGCACACTTATTGGCATTGGAGGAAAATTGTATACCATATCTGACGGTCGGGAAGACCAGCACACCGAATGCGTTACGGCTGAAACTAGAAGTGTGACGCACATCACAGCCATGCGAGCATCCCATGATTAACTTAGCAAAATGAAGTTCCGGTTCCGAACTGCCGGCCGAGATCACGAACTAAACGATGCCGACTGCACCGGGTGCTCGACAATGGAAGGCAAACGGTACCCACGCCCGCACAAGGAGTATACTGGGGTCACGTGTCTCGGATTGGTTCACGCTGAAAAATTCGAGGACCCAGCGAAGACAGTTTACATGTGCGACGCTTGCAACGCTAACCCTTGACGCCTTTGAACGGCTTTCCGCCGCGCCATCTTCCGGGCCCAAAACCGCAGTGTTAAAGGAGGCACGCAAAGATTTAGGAGGTAAATCTACATGGCACAACCAGGAAGGGCTCCAATCACCTGTAGTCTATGCAACGGTTGGTACGGTTCGGAAAGTGAATTGAACGAGCACATGCAAGCGGTTCACCGCAGGTTTGTCCCAGAACAAACTGCGTGTCAGCATGGTGGTACACACCAACTTGGTACGTCAAAGGAAGAATGGGCCAAACTTTCCGTACAGTTGAGGAATAGAGTCCAGGTCCACTTCAATCCGGAAGAGCTAGACGTCATTGACCGATTCATACTGCTTGCCAGTCAGGGTCCGGTCTTCGATCTTGTGCGCCGATAGATGTTGCAGACTACCGTCCGGTTGCCCTCTCCAATCTCCTTGGCCAGAGGCACGATTCTGACTACACCAGGTCTTTTTCGAATAGACCTTTGGTACCATTCCCTTTTCCGATCAGCGATGCTACGGTAGGGCCATAAACAAGCGCGCCGCCCCGACGCTATCAACGTCGAAGCGGCGCTAACCAAACAACCTGTTAAGGAGGCTGCATGGCTGCCAGCATTCTATCGTTCGTCCATTCTCTTTCACAACTCACAGTTCACCAGGCGTGGATTTTGTTCGTCTTCATCGTGTCAGAACTTTTGCTCGCTTATTTCGGGCGGGAGGTCTACCGACGATGCGACTGAGGAGCCGCGACACCACGATGGACCTCATCATTTCCACGCCTTCGCGGGGATTCACAGTTTCCTTGGCCGGGCACGTCTGGCTTTTTTCTCCACGGCTGGAAATTACGGGTTGTTTGCCACCACCGCCCGGGCACAGCGATGCGCGCAGCCCGGAATTGTGCCCACGCTGCGCCGAGTTTTCCATTGGAGAATACGGAAGCGGAAAGGAGCCGATATGAAAAGGGAAAAAGTTCTCGCTGTTTTGATCCGAGTGCGGAAGGCACTATCGCGTAGCGAAAGGTCGTCGAGGTCTCTCAAGGTCTCGATTATGACGCTCATTCGCAAACTAAACGACCGGCGAGAGAAGAAATAATAATTTGACAACATAGACACTGGAGAGTATACCCAAAGTCAGAGGGACGCGCCCGGTCTTCACACCGAACGCGCCCCTAAGCAACGAGTCCTGTTACGGAGGCCCGATGCCTAGACGCATTCTGCTGTATCTCACCATCCAGAGGCAAGACCGTCGCGCGTCCCGCATGAAAGGACGTGCCGAATGATTCAAGCCCCGATCTCGCCATTTCCACCTGGCTTTGTTCCGCCGCCATTCGACTGGTTTCAATTTGCGTTGCTTTATATTTCGATTTGCGAACTCGTGGTGTTGGCGTTGCCTGTGCGATGGCAGCGGAGTGGTCTTCGTGTGGCGTTCTGTGTTCGGAGGCGATAGCGATATGTTTTACTTTCGCATATCACCTTGTTTTGTATAGGTTTTATCTAATTTTAGTGACTTGACAATGATTCCTGCCAGGAGTAAGCCAGAGCTATAGGCCGCTGTCGTGGGCCGCACATCAAGTTCTCCGGAAATCCAGCATGGCGAAAAAGACTCGGCGGTTCGGACGGACTTCGGGCCAATCTCGTAGAGACGGGGCTTTATGATAATCGCTAGATATTTCTGCGCTTCCTGTAAGAAAGAAACGAATTTTCTACCAATCGGCACAGCCGTTCGGATGGCCGCGATTTGCAGGGCCACGATTTACAATTGGATGGAGCACGGGTGGATTCATTGGTCTGAATTACCGAGCGGTCGCCGCGTCATCTGCCAAGAGTCGCTGTTAGCCCACCATCACGCGGTCACCGCTTTATCTGTCGGGGGTCATTCAATTGGGCGCTGACGCCTGTGGAAAAAACGAAAATAAATGTCTAAAACTGTCTAGAAGTGTCTAAGAGTGTCTAACACTCTCCGATTTGTTCGTTGACGAGGTGTTTGCTGCGGAATATCGTTCGCGCCATCGGCTTCAAATTTCTAGCGCGAATGGAGATTTCACATGACGCGACAACTGAGGGTTGCCGTTCTTTCGGGCGTTTTCCTGCTGTCCTCCCTGGCGATGGTTCGTTCCGCTCAAGCGCAAGTCACGCCGCCTGTACTATCGTCGCAACCAACCAGCGACCAGATGACAAACATTCCCTACTTCACGTTGCGCGATGGAATGAGTTCCACGCTCACCCTCCAAAATCTTGCATCGACGCCGACGAAGGTCACGCTGACCATTTTCAACACTGAGGGCCGCGCGCATGTTTTGGACCCGATCACCTTGGACCCTCATTCGTTCAAAGAAGTTCAGTTAGCGGATGTCGCGCCCCAAGGCTTCGATTCCGGCAATATTGAAGTGGCTTTTAACGGCATCACAATGGTGGTCACTTGTCAGGTGAGCATATTTTCACTGGCAGAGCGGGTTTCGTTTGAGTCACGCGAGCAAGACATGATGGACTTTGAATCCACGAACTTGGCAGGAATTGTGTCGCTGCCAAAAGGCGCGGACGGTTTCCTCGCTGTCACCAACGTGTCGAAAAACACGCTCAAATATCAACTAACGGCAGGATCGATGGAAAAAACCGCCACGCTCTTGCCCCGCGAGACGCGACTGATAAAATTGAATGAGAACGAACGTGTCGCGCCGACGCTCGTTAAACTTCAGCAAAACGGATTGCCGGGCGATCTGATAACAACGGGATACGTGCTAAACCTAAAGAACGGATATTCTTCTAGTTTCTTTATGGTTGACCCTGGAATTATGCGATCCAGCGTGTTGGCGGGGGCGCATTTCCGCGTCGGGCAACCGGACCCCAGCGAAGGTTTCCCCGAAGGCACTCGATTTAGTTCCCCGCTCTTGCTTGCCAATGTGAGCGCAAAACCAGTCGTGGCGCACGTATCGGTGGACTACACTGTGGAAAACAAGCAAGACTCGAAGGGCAATGATGAGGATGCCAAAAACAACAGCACCACGGTATCGAAGGACACTGTTCTAAAAGTTAAGGACCTGACGATAGCGCCGGGAGATGTGCAGCAAGTGGAATTGTCCGATGCGCTCGGCGGGGTTGGACAAATTGCAGAGGCCGGCGTGGACATCGCGTACGATGCCGCCCCAGGTTCTGTTATCGGGCAGCTTACCAGCGTGGACCAGAGCGGCGATTACGCATTCGTCGTGCCTGTCAAAGACCCCGAAGGGATGAGTGAAGCCTTGGAGGGTGGTTATCCGTGGACCTTAGAAAACGGAACGACGACTGTGCTGCACCTGAAGAATACGACGAAGGATATTCAGACAGTGGGTGTGATAATTCGCTATGCGGGCGGAACCTATATTCCGGATGGATTCGATCTTCAGCCATACCAAACCATCGCTGTAGACATCAAAAAGCTGAGGGACTCAAAGCAGCCGGACGGTCAAGGGCGTTTAATTCCATCCGATGCGACTCAAGGACAATTGGTATGGATGCAGCAGACTCCATACACGGTAATTGGGCGGGCAGAGGGCACGGATGTGGCGGCAGGCACGTCGAAGAGTTTTAGCTGTATCATCGGCTGCTGTGATTACTTTTGGTCTGACTTCACAGTGAGCCCCGATCCGATGAACGGTTTGGTGGGAGAAGGAGGTCAGTTCGCGGTAACAAATATAGGAACCGACTGTTTTGGTAACGGCTTCCTCTGGTACAACGTACAGGCCAAAGCGGCATCTTGGTCCACAACTAACGCCGCTGTGGCGACAGTCAGCAGTTCTGGGTATGCGTACTGCGCGGGAGCGGGATCGGCTACAGTCAGTGGTAATTTCAATGACAAAAACTACTATATGAAGCCCCCGTTATACAGCCAATGCGTTTACAGTGCCTTTATTTACCCCACGCCCTCGCCCGTGAACGTGGGTCCATATCAGGTAGAGCCTGTGGCCGATACGGGGCATGGACCCGCACTCTCTAACGGTTGCGCCGGCTGGTATAGGTATGTCACGAATCAAATACAAAACCAGAATGGATCGCCATTCGCACATGCGGGGATCATAATGAATGATGTTGTCGATTTCGGGACTACCAATCAACTCGGCCTCAGCCCGATATTCGGCAATCCCGTCACGACTGATTCGAGTGGAAATTGGTATAACGACTTGTACGAGGTTTGCACCTCTAAGTGTCCCACCCCGGGCGGGGAGAGTGATGCTCTTCAGAGTTGGACGTACAACAACCTTGGATTGCCGCACTCCAATTTGGTGATATACAAATGTGGCTCGATAACCATAGACGGGCGCTAACATGAAATCCCTCCGACAGATGTTTTGGCTCGGCCCGTTTTTATTGCTCATTAGCATTTCGGCACAGGCGCAGCCTCATTGCGACATCTCCTCGGATTTGTCGGCTTCGATTGCCGAATTCAACGCTCAACAGGTCTCCCGCATCGAAGCGTTACTTATGCTGGGAGAACAGTACAACCTATGCCTTGGGATTGAGTACGTAGATAGGAATCTGTTGACGGACTTGGTTGATATTCATGTGAAGAGCGGCACAGCGGCAACAGCCATCGATTCAATCCTAAGCCCAACGCGAGGTCTTACGATTGAGCGTCGAAACGGAGCAATCGAAATTCGTCAAAGGGTATCTGCTGATAAGGTGAGGAATATTTTTGGGTACGTAATTCCCAAATGGGAGTCCTCACGTGGCCCCATTCAAGTTGTAAGTCTACTTCTTCATTGGGCGCTGGTGAGCGAGTTGAATCATCAGTTAAGCGGGTTTGGTGGTCATACCGGTGGCGGAAACCCACAAGATTTGGTCGGGCCATTCAATGAGAACGACCAGTCTGTAAGAGACTTGCTCGACAAGGTTGTCGCACAGTCGAAAGGTGCAGCTTGGATTTCAGAAGTTTCTGGGGATCAAGTTACAGACCTCGGCCTCCCAGAGAAGCGCCGGATATGGATGATTGTTGAGTACGGAGGGCCAAAAGATCAGTATCCAGACCTGCTCCGGGCGATTGCTGACCAGTTGCCCCCGCAAGTGAAGTGACTTAGGTTAACAAGTAAGAATCGAGACCGTGAAAACGAGGTTTACATGCGAATCAAAATGATGATGTTGCTGTTGCTCTATATTGGTCTGAGTCAAATCGGGTACGCGCAGGCTCAGAGCCAAGCGAAAGACCAGCCGCAGGGCGAACTCTCTGCCCTGCGGACAGATATTAGGGCGCTTCAAGCCGAGCAACAGCAGATCATCACCCGGCTGGACGAACTGAAGCAGCTTCTTCAACCGAACGGTCAGCCGCCTCCTTCTGTAACTTCTGTGAGTGTTCGCGGTGAGGCGTTCAGAGGAGACGGCGGCGCTCGTGTGGCGTTGATCGAGTACGCTGATTTCGAGTGTCCGTATTGCGGAGAATACGAACGAAAGACGTTTCCACAAATCCTCAGCGACTACATCAATACTGGCAAAGTGAAATACTTCTACCGCGATCTACCGTTGCCGATGCACGCACGTGCGTTGCCAGCCGCTCGTGCCGCTCGCTGCGCTGGCGAACAAGGAAAATATTGGGAAATGCACGACAGCCTCTTCGCAAAACAAAATGCGCTTTCCGCTCCGGCTGTACTCGACCGAGCGCAGACGCTCGGCCTGGACACCACGAAATTCACCGAATGTCAGTCCAGCGATAAATACGCGGCGGACATTCAGAAAAGCGTCTCGGATGCCCAGAAGATGGGAATCGACGGAACGCCAACATTTTTTCTCGGCGTTGTGGAACCAAGCGGCGATGTAACCATCGAGAAGCGGCTCCAGGGCGCGGCTCCGTTCGATGTGTTCAAGACCGAGATTGATGCGCTGCTTGCATCGAAGAGCCCGGAAACAGTTTCCGTTCACTGATTTTCAGACAAGCCTAACTGCGATGCTGATTCAACCCACCAATCGCGCCATAGCTCTCTACTGCGTGTTGATTGTGCCGTTGTCGTTCGCTTCCCGGAAGAGTTTCGCCCAACCTCCGCAAACTGCTGCCTCGCCAATAGCGCAGATTTCCGAGGCTCCGAAGCCCGCCGAATATGGTTCGATTGAAGGCGTGGTTGTCGATCCACAAGGAAAGCCCGTAAAGGACGCATGGGTGAATTCAATCGGCAGCGCAGAGGGTGAGCTTCCCGTGGAAGGACGGTGGCCCCCTGGGCCCTCAACTACAACCGACAGTGAAGGTAAATTCATCCTGGGGCGCGTTGTCGTTGATAATCCGGTCAGCGTTTTCGCTTCCAAGGAGAGCGATTACTACGCAGGCATCAGCTCGGTCCTTAACATGGGTATAGTGCCAAGCTTCAATATGCCGAAGGTCGAGCAGGTCGAGGTCAAGCCTGGGCAAACAGTCACAGTAAGACTCCAACTTGCGAAGAAGGCGGGGAAAATAAAGCTATACGTGCGCGACGCCGACACGAAAGAGTTGTTGGTCGATGGAATTTTCAGTGAATGGTGCAGCAAGGGTCTTCCTGTGACGGGTAGTTGCGGTCGCATGAATGGGCAGTCAGATTATGAAAGTCTGGTCTCTACAGACGTAGACCTTGCTATCCGTATTGAAGCCGTAGACGGTCTGCACGAGGAGTGGAAATATCGCAATCCAAAAACGGGCTCTCGATATTTCAGGGCGAAGTCTGGCAAAACTGAAAGGGTGATTGTCTACCTGCGGAAGACGCCGTGGCATAAAGGGACGATATGGCCCGTGCCACCACCCGATGCGGAAACAGAAAAATGAGACGAAGATAGAGCGAGGTAGTCGTGAATAGGATGACGCTGGTCGGCATTTCGGTTTGCTATGCGTTTGCGCTCACCGCTTCCGCGCAAATCGGCCGCGAGGTCGCCATTCCGCGTCATCTACAAGATGGCGAGGAGTATCAGATCACGATTCCGCAACTCGTCGCCTTCGGCGAGAAGCTCTTTACTGCCAAGTGGACGATCCAGGAAGGCCAAGGACGGCCGAACGTAAAAGGCACTGCGACCGGTCCACGGCTTTCTGATCTCACGGAGCCGCTTGTCTTTCCCAGGAACTTCAATCGTATTTCAGGGCCGGACTCAAACTCATGCTCAGGTTGTCATAACGAGCCGTTCGTCGGAGGCGGTGGAGATCGCGCGACGGAGGTATTCGTCCTCGGGCAGCGTTTCGATTTCGTTACATTCGACCACAACGATATGACCCCGACCAAGGGCGCGGCAGATGAGCGTGGAGAATTCGTCACACTCCAAACGATTGCCAATGAGCGCAAAACCATCGGCATGAATGGATCGGGCTTCATCGAAATGCTCGCGCGCCAGATGACCGCTGACCTGCAAACAATCCGGAATGCGACCGCGCCAGGAACGAGCCAGGCGCTCGTCACGAAAGGTGTTTCGTTTGGAACGCTCTCGCGCCGGATGGACGGGACCTGGGACACTTCGGGAGTCCAAGGCTTGCCAGCACCGAGTCTCGCTTCGGCAGATGCAGCCCATCCGCCGAGCTTGATTATCATGCCGTTCCACCAGGCGGGCGCGGTGATCTCGTTGCGGCAGTTCACCAACAACGCATTCCCGCAGCACCACGGGATGCAGCCGGAGGAGCGCGTAGGCATCGGCGTTGACGAAGATGGCGACAGCTTCACGAACGAATTGACGCGGGCGGACATCACTGCCGTCACGGTCTATCAGGCAACGCTGCCCGTGCCCGGCCAGGTGATTCCCGACGATCCGGAAGTGCGGGAAGCCGTACAGATCGGCGAGCAGCGGTTTTCCCAGATCGGCTGCGCAAGCTGTCACATCACGAAACTCCCATTGTCAGACAGGGGATGGATTTACACCGAGCCGAATCCTTTCAATCCATCCGGCAACCTTCGCGTGGGAGACGCGCCGACACTCATAGTCGATCTCACGAGCGAGGATTTGCCCGAACCACGACTGAAGCCAGACGCGCGTGGGATTGTGTGGGTGCCGGCCTTCACCGATCTAAAACTACACGACATCACGACCGGCGCGAGCGATCCGAACGCGGAGCCGCTCGACCAGAATCAGCCTGCCGGCACACCGAAGTTCTTCGCGGGCAACGCGAAGTTCATTACCCGGAAACTGTGGGGCGTCGGCAACTCCGGGCCATTCATGCACCACGGGAAGTTCACAACCATGCGCGAAGCGATCCTGGCGCACTCGGGCGAAGCGTTAGTATCACGCCAAAGCTTTGAGGCACTGCCTGCGCACGACCGAGACTGCATCATCGAGTTCTTGAAATCGCTCCAAGTGTTACCATCAGGGACGCGGAACATAGGCAAAGACTAGGGCATCCGGGTGTCGTTGCCCAAGATATTACGTGGGGGGTGCCATGCGACTTCGTTGGGCCGCGTTCGTGCTTTCCGCCAGTTCGTTGTTCACATCCTGCGGATCACAAGCGCGGCCACAAGCACGAATCGATTCTCCTGCGTTCGAGTTTCTGTTCGAACGGCGACCGTTCCAGGTCGATTGCGATGATCGGACGCCCGGTCAACCGCCGAAGCCTGGGGTCAGTCTCCATTCTGGCAACGAAGCGCCATTCCTGCGCACACATTCCGAAGAAGTCACCTTGCCATCCCATGATGCGCCTGCTCTAACCATCACAGCCGATCCGTCCCATCAGATTTTCATCGGCGGCAGCGACAGAAGCGATTGGTCGATACGATATTGCGCTCGGGGCGAGGGGAACAGTGAAGCCGAAGCTCGCGGGAACATCGATCTAGTCTCGATGAGTATTCTCGCCGCCACGGTGTCGCTCAAGGACAGCCAAATTCTAGTTCTGGGTGAAAGACCTCAATCAAGTGGCACATTTGTTCTCGACGCACCTGCAGAGGCACCTATTGTGATTCACGCCTCGTTTGCGTCTGTTGAGGTTCATGATATGACCGGGCCTGTGCGGATCGCGGCCGCACATGGGCGCGCCGGGATTCTGGACACGACGGGACAAGTGGACGCTGCTGCTTACATGATCGATTACGCGGGATCACGCGGCAGGGTTAATTTGAGCGCAGAATTTGGGATCAATGTAAAGATGACAGCCACGCGGTTTGAAGGAACGATGATGGCGTGGTCGCAGGGGCCGCTCCGCGTGCTTGTTCCTCCAGGATTTATGACGCCATTTCAGGCGGTGGTGAATCGCCCACAGGATTTTGTCTGCCGCGCCGATTTCTGCGGGAAGCTGAAGCACGAAAAGAATAATAGCTTGGACATATTCACTTATCTCGGCGATGCCGGTACGGCCCCAGGACTGATGCACTGGCGCTCCGAACAAGCGACAGTGGTAATTGATACCACGGTTCCCGTGACGCATGGCAAATCCGGTCAACGATGAACCCTGAAACAAAAATACCGCCCCGTTAAAGGGCGGCTCGTGAAAGATTCGTTTTGTGTTTGTCGTTTAAACTACTATTTCAACAGTGCTTTGATCTTGTCGGGGGTCTGCGGCGAATCGAGAGCGCCTTGTATTACTCGCGCCAGTAAGTCTGCACTGAGCGGCTCTAAACGCTTCCATATTACTCTCGTTCAAGCGCCGCTTGGTATAATTTCTGTAGGATTCACCAGTCGTTACACGTAACTCCAGCGATGGCGGCGGGTATCACAACGGAATTGTGGCCGATGAGCAGCTAAGTTGTGTAGCGAGCTAGGGCTGTGGTTCAGGCTCGGGGTGGTCTTTAATCTCGTGCTCAGGCGAGCGCGGAACTAGCTGGCCAGTGCTGGAGAGCCACTCCATCTGAGCCTTCCACAGTTCGAGCATGGCGCTTCCCTCTTTGCCTAGAAGGGGAGCTTCCGTGTTAGATTCCGGTTCCCGTACAATCATCGCACGCCTTTTTCAGCTCATCCTGTTCAACTTGGGTGAGGGATGGCTTTTCTTTGTGAGTTTTATCCAGCACGCCGAATAGCGGGGCCTCAGCAAATGATACCTTTCCGCTTTTGATTATCGCCAAATCGGTCATTTTGCCGACACCCGGGGCGACCTCGGCTGCCCTTTTGGCCTCATAGACATTGTAAACAGTGTCCAAGATCGAGGCAACCTTATTTTGCTGACCGAGCGAAAGACGCACTGCCGCATGCAATCCACCACTCCCTACTGCTCCGTATCCCATTGTTTCCAGTGGTAATAGCACACCTGGATGGGATACGGCGAATAGGTGTGCTCCAGAAGTATCAACTCCAGCCACGAGGGTCTCAGCCTGCATGTTGTGGTTCATCACCATAGCTAGAATCTGTTGTAAGGTCTGGGAGGATGCTGATTGAGCTAGTAGAGTTTGAAATTTAGGAAAGTCTGCTCCCAGCAGTGGGCCGAGGATTGTCTCTTGAATACGCTTCTGTTTAAGTGCGATATACGCGGTTTTCACTGCCTCGGCTACGTTTTGGGTAGGAAGATTAGTTAAACCCTTGAGTTGTTGCTTGGTAGCCGAAAGGATTTCCTCGCCGTCAGCGACCGAACCTGAAAACAGCACGACAGCCTCATCGTTTATCTGGGTTATTTTCTTCAAAACTGGAGGTTCCATTTGGAGGCTCATGGGCGCTGCAAACGTAACCATTTTGTCGGCAGCGACTACAACCGCTTGGCCATTGTCACAAAGTGCTCCGATGCAGACCGTCATGAGATGGACTCCTCTGAGGTGGCCTGTTCATATCACCGTCACGTCCAATAATCAATATATTTCAAATGACACCACTACCCAAATACTTAATTGATGTATATTGTTAATTAAATATATACCTTCTCCCTAGAGGGGCCGACACTCGACTGTTTGCATTCGTTTTCCGGAATCGCTAACGATGGTGGAGGTCCCATGGAATACCAAGACACCCGCCAGGCACCCCGTCACACGTTGGAAGTTGACGTAGTGGCGACTGACATGAAATCCGGAATTCAAATTAGGGAACGCACCAAAGACTTAAATTGCTACGGATGTAGTGTGAGCACGGCGCGACCCTTTCCGACAGGAAGCATGGTTATGCTCAAGTTAGCCTACGGACAGGGCGAAGTGACTACGCATGGCAAGGTGATATACGCCCGACCAGACATCGGCATGGGAATCGTCTTCTCAACCATCGAGGCCAAAGACCAAAAACTTCTTGAAACATGGATGGCTGAACTTGCCAGTCCGCAGTGAACCAAAATAAAAATGGGCCGGAAGAGGCGAACCGCGACACTTTGAGGCAATCGGTTAACGCGATGCGGACACCCTATTCAGGAATCTTTCTAGGAGAAAGAGCGCATCACAATTCACCTTACACATGAAACCAAGTTTTCAACTCATTGACAGCGGCTGGGACAAAGTCATCCAAGAAGCTGCGGGGGCGGATCGCACAGGACTGCGCGTGGTGTGTCCGTTCATCAAAGTGCGGGCAACGAAGCGTCTACTGACTGGCAAACGGCCTGATTTAATTCAAGTAATCACTCGTTTTCATCCTGGCGATATGTGCGACGGAGTCAGCGACACCGAAGCGTTGCGCCTTCTGCTGGAGAATGGAGCAAAGATTCGGGGAGTGAAGAACTTGCACGCCAAGCTCTACTTGTTTGGCGATAAGCGGGCGATTGTGACCTCGGCCAACCTGACGGAAGCGGGATTGCTCCAAAATCACGAGTTCGGTTTTGTCAGCAGCGAGAATGGAATCATTGAACGCTGCCACGAATACTTTGACAATTTGTGGAAGCGTGCCGGAAACGATCTCGATCTAGCGCGCATTGAAGGGTGGGAAAAGCGCATCGAAAGTGTGCGCGTGGCTGGTTCGCGTCCGTCCACCAATTCAGGTTTGTCTGACGAGGGGACGGATGTGGGGTTGGAGGTGCCGACGGCAAATGTGCAGCCGCGCGTTGAAGAAGCGTCGCAGTCATTCGTAAAGTTTTTCGGCGAGGGCCACAATCGAGCTTCGATGGACGTGTCAGTATTGGAAGAGGTGGAGGCGTCAGGTTGTCATTGGGCCTGCACGTATCCGAAAAGCAAGCGGCCACGGCGGGTGGAAGACGGTGCAGTGATGTTCATGGGCCGATTGGTGGAAGGTCCGAACGACATCATCATCTACGGACGAGCCATTGGCTTGAGGCATGTCGATGGGCGCGATGAGGCGTCAGCGAAGGAGCTTAAGCGTCGAACATGGAAAGAGGATTGGCCGATCTATGTCCGCGTCCACCATGCGGAGTTTGTTGCGGGAACATTGAACAATGGGATCAGCCTCTCGGCCTTGATGGAAGAATTGAAATCAGACTCTTTCATTTCAACGCAGCATAACGCCCGCAAAGGCAGTGGCAACACCGATCCACGTAGCGCCTATCGCCAACAAGCCCAGGTGCAATTAACCAAGGAAGCGTCCGCGTGTCTGAACCATCGCATAGAACTGGCTTTCGCAGAGCACGGTAAATTGACACCGGCAGATTTGGAGACGCTGGATTGGCCAAAGGTGCAACTGAATCCCTGAAGGCAGCGGCGCTCAACGGGCAAGTGTGTCGTTCGGTAAGCGAATGCTTCTAAAAAGAAGTGCCCCACCAAATGATGCCGTAAGGCATAGTCTGATGGGGCGAAATTTCAAGCAGGCCCGGTTTAACGGGCACACTGAGATTTGTTTGCGGTATTAGTTAATTTCCGACGCCTGAAGGTTTCGCGGGTGTATTGCTCAACCTCTTTGAGACGATCCTGACATTCACGTCTTCCGTCGCGGCGTTCGGCAGCGGCTCGAAACCGTCCGCGCAAATTTGCCCGGTCGTCAAATCGATGTATTGCCGCGATGGCGTTTCGGTTTGCTTCATGCGATTAGGTTCGGCCGGCTGCTGGTTCGGTGCCTTAAGGTCCTTACTCATTTTGGAATCCTTTCTAGGGATGTGTTATCGATTGCTGCTCGAAGAAATTGTGGGCGGCGCATGGGAGTTGGTTGATTTGGGACCAACGCCGGCCACGCCGCCCGATGCCCGGCGCGCACCATTCGACCCGAAGATCGAAACTTTTTATCGACCAAAGACTTCTTGGTCAAATTGTTTCACGCGACGGCCACGCTCCAAGAGAGCCGCCTGACGCAACTTGTCGATTTCTGAATCGGACAGCCGTTCAAGATCGCCCTGCGTAACGACCGGTTCACTTTCCGGAGCGTCGGGTTGCACGGCGCGTCGAGGGTGTCTGATGGCTTGCGCTTTCTCCTCTAAATACCGGTCGTAAATCGAATCGACGCTGTGAATCGTTAAAGCCCGACTGGCGGACACTTGATCCAGCAGCTTTTCGAACTCTTCATCCGGAATGTAATCCGACCGTGAGCAACTCCACACGAATCGCGCGGCGCTATTGAGAAGCGAAGTTAGGCTTGGATCGTCCAAGATGGCCTGCGCATCTTTGTGATTTTGAGGACTGTCGTTTAACGCCAAAGCAACGTAAAGTTCTATTGCATTAGCGGACTCCCCCGACTGCCCTAGACGCATCACTCTGAGCAACTCTCCTTGGGTTAGCTCACGCGGGCCGCGATTTTTCTCCAGGTGCCGCTCCGCGAGCATCATCGCGGAATCACGATTCTCCGACAGGAATGAACGCGTTTCCCCATCGGCCACGATGGTTGCGGTCCACAAACCTTGCGCATTGGCGACAATCGTGCCGGTCTCGCCATGACTCAATCGAAATTGCTTCGCAACGGTTGGGAGTTCGATTCCATTCTCTCTCAAAACATCCTGAGCCTCGTCGCTTGTCGCGGCGAGTTGCAAGAGATTTCGCCGAAGATTTCCCACCGACCCATCATCCACAAGGCGGCTTAATCCTTGCTGCTCGTCATTTTTTTCAAGCTGGCGAGAATGAATATCAAAATTAAACTTATCTGCGTTGGGAATTCCCCAACCGCCGTTATTTTTGTTAGTGCTCATTTTTCTTTCTCCTGAAGTTAAAGTGCCAAACGCGGATAACCGCTGGTTGGTGGCTTTGGATTCAAAATCTCAACGGCCCAGTTGCGGATTTCTTCATGCTGGCTAAAATCCCGCAGATTGCGTAATGTTTCTCGGTCTCCAGTGCTCTCCGCCGACATGATCCGCAATCTTTGTTCCAGCAGCGGCAACAGTTGAATTTCGATTTTCTTTGCTAGGCGCTGCAGGGGCAGAATTGCGTCTTTCTTCTCCGAGCGATCCGCGCGAGAATCAAAATCTGCAAGCACC
>PMOP01000204.1 GCA_003161495.1 Acidobacteriota bacterium
CAGATCAGCGCGATCATGGGGCCGTGCGCGGGCGGCGCCGTATATTCTCCAGCGATCACTGATTTTATTTTCATGACGCGCGACACCTCCTACATGTTCATCACAGGGCCGGACGTCATCAAGACGGTGACGCACGAAGACGTTTCAAAGGAAGACCTGGGCGGCGCGATGACGCACAACGCGACGAGCGGCGTCGCCCATTTCATCGCCCGCGATGACGCCGAATGCCTCGCCATGATTCGCGAGCTTCTGAGTTTTCTGCCGCTCAACAATCTGGATGACGCGCCGCGCCGCCCCACTTCCGATCCCGTGGACCGCGCGGACGCCGCGCTCGATTCGATGGTCCCCGCCGACCCCATGCAGCCGTACGACATCAAGGATGTGATCCACGCGGTTGCCGACGACAGCTATTTCTTCGAGGTCCATGAACATTTTGCAAAAAATATCGTCGTCGGATTCGCGCGGCTCGGCGGCCAGCCCGTAGGCGTCGTCGCAAACCAACCCGCGGTGCTCGCAGGCGTGCTGGACATCAACGCGTCCGTGAAGGGCGCGCGATTCGTCCGCTTCTGCGACGCGTTCAATATTCCGCTCATTACGCTCGAAGATGTGCCAGGTTTTTTGCCCGGAACGCAGCAGGAATGGAACGGCATCATCAAGCACGGTGCAAAACTGCTTTACGCGTTCGCGGAAGCAACCGTTCCCAAGCTGACTGTGATTACGCGAAAGGCATACGGCGGCGCGTACTGCGTCATGTCCAGCAAACACATTCGCACCGACGCGAATTTCGCATGGCCCACGGCCGAAATTGCCGTGATGGGCCCCGAGGGCGCGGTGAACATCGTCTACAAACGCGAAATCGAGCGCGCGCCCGAAGCCGATCGCGATCGCCTGCGCCGCGAAAAAATCGCCGACTTCCGCGAACGCTTTGCCAATCCCTACGTCGCCGCCGAGCGCGGCTACATCGACGCCGTGATTGAGCCTTCGCAAACGCGCGCGAAACTCATCACCGCCCTGCGCTCCCTCGAAACCAAGCGCGACACGAACCCCAAAAAGAAACACGGTAACATTCCACTATAGAAGAGTGGCTCGATTGGATCTTGCCACAATGCGCTGAACGGCCCAACCCATGGGCACAAGCGAAAAGACGGAAAACAAAATCGCCGTCAGCATCAGGTCTTTAAACCCTGGCGCGAAATCGCCGCCATGCCGCATTGCCAGGATGAAGATGTAATAAGCGGTAGGCGCGGCCAAAATAATTTCCGCGATCAGGTAGGACTTCAGGAATCTTCCACGAAAAAAAATCATCGCCGCCGCGATGACGAGCCAAGTCGCGGTAATCCACTCCACCGGATAAATCACTTTGTTGTCGAAAGAAAAGCGGTTGATGAGCAGCACGGGAATTCCGGCGCGGGGATCGAGAATAAACGGCGGCCCGCTCGGCCAGCAATAAATTCCGATCTGGTAGACGCATAGCGCGAAGAGATACGCGCCCAGCAGGCGTTCTCGTCGCGGCTGGACAGTGGCTGTGCTGTTTGTCGGCGTCACAGCGGGAATTATTACGCGCCGCCGCACTTGTGTCCACGCCTGGATAACATCGGAAGAGCGGCCGCGGATTTCATTGAGCCGATTGTGATAAACTCTGGCACAGAGAAAATCCATGGAACGAAAATTCACCGCAATCATCGAGAAACGCGGAAAGTGGTACGTCGCCACCGTCGAGGAAATTCCTGGTGTCAACACGCAAGGCCGCAGTCTCGCGGAAGCTCGCCGCAACTTGAAAGAAGCGCTTCAGCTTATAGTTGAGGTAGTACTTCCACCATTCCACGCCATACAGAAGTAAATGATTATCTGGCGCGAAAAATTTGCCGAGACCTGGGAATTCCGTTGCCCTCGTAACCTCAACCGTCCAGTTTTCCCGCTGTGCTAGAATCCTGCTCGCTGTTGGGATGTCTGGGAAAAATGTTTCGTAAAATTCTTATCGCCAATCGCGGGGAAATCGCAGTACGAATCGCGCGAGCTTGCCGCGACATGGGAATTGTTTCCGTCGCGGTTTTTAGCGACGCCGACCGCGCCGCGTTGCATGTTCGCCTGGCCGATGAAGCGTTTCGGGCCGGCCCCGCTCCCTCGCGGGAAAGCTATCTTCGCATCGACAAGCTGATGGAAATTGCGCGCCATGCCGGGTGTGACGCGCTGCATCCCGGGTACGGATTCCTCGCGGAAAATCCTGAGCTGGCGCGGGCTTGCGCGTCAAACAACATCGCGTTCATCGGTCCTTCTCCGGAAGCGATGGAGCGCCTCGGATCGAAAACCGCCGCCCGTCAACTCGCCGCCCGGGCCGGTGTGCCGATGGTTCCGGGGACCAAGGAACCCATTGAAAACCTCAACGGCGCGGGAACCATCGCGCGAAAGCTCGGCTATCCCGTACTGCTGAAAGCGGTGGCAGGCGGCGGCGGGAAAGGCATGCGCGCCGTCTCGGCGGATGCGGAGATGGGCGCTGCCTGGCGCGACGCCGCTTCGGAAGCGCAGAACGCGTTTGGCGACGCGCGGCTCTATCTGGAAAAGTACGTCGACCGGCCGCGCCACATAGAAATTCAAATTTTGGGCGACGCGCACGGCCGCATCGTGCATCTTGGCGAGCGCGAATGTTCCGTGCAGCGGCGTCACCAAAAAGTAATCGAGGAATCCCCCTCTCCGATCATGACGCCGGACCTTCGGCGCGCCATGGGCGAGGCCGCCGTGCGTCTCGCCAAGGACGCGGGCTACGTGAACGCGGGCACGGTGGAATTTCTCGTCGATGCCCAGCGCAATTTTTATTTTCTCGAAGTGAATACGCGCCTGCAGGTGGAACATCCCGTCACGGAGATGGTCACGGGCCTCGACCTGGTGAAGCTGCAGATCCGCGTCGCTGCGGGCGAGCCCCTTCCTTTTTCGCAGGATCAGGTCAAGCTTTCGGGCCATGCCGTCGAATGCCGCCTCTATGCGGAAGATCCCGCCAACCAATTTTTCCCTTCGCCCGGAACGATTCTTTCGCGGCGCGCTCCTTCCGGTCCCGGAATCCGGCTCGATGACGGCGTGTACGAAGGTTTTACGGTCTCGACGGAATACGATCCGATGCTCGGCAAGCTGATTTCCTGGGGCGAGGACCGCGCGGAGGCGATTGCCCGCCTGCGGCGAGGCCTTGCGGAATACTCGGTCACTGGAATTAAAACGAACGCAGAACTTCTGCTCGGCATTCTCCGCGATCCGGAATTTCTAGGCGGAGAAATCTACACGCGCTGGCTCGATGAAAGGCTTCCTCGTTTATTGTCCGGAATGCAAACGCAAGAACGCGACGCGATTGCCGAAGATGCGGCGATTCTTGCGGCATTGCTGCATTCCCTCGATGGCAAGGACGCGGCGGCCACGAACGGCGCCGCAACCGAGACGGAGTCGCGCTGGAAGCGCGAGGGGCGATTCGAGCAGATCGATCGTAGTGAATGACGGCCGGACGAAATAGGGCGCCGAAATATCACGGCGCAACATTTTTATGACGACGGAACACCGGTAACGATGAAATACGAAATTACAATCAATGGCGCCCGGCGATGCGTAGAGTTCACTCCGCCTAAAAATGAAGGATTGCGCGTGGCGTTCACCGTTGACGGCCGGCCGGTGGAAGCGGACGCCATCCGCATTTCGCGCGGCGCGTATTCCATTCTTCACGGCGGAAGATCGCTGGAAGTCACAGTCGAGGAAGCCTCGGGAGGCCTGTTATTGCGCGTGAATGGCCGCGAATTTCAGGCGAAAATCTTCGATCCGCGCTCTTGGCGGCGCGGGCACGGCGCGGGCATCGAGCTCGAAGGGCGCCAACAGCTCGTCGCGCCCATGCCGGGGAAAATCGTGCGCGTGCTGGTCGCTGCGGGCGAGAAAGTAAGCGCCGGCCAGGGCTTGCTGGTCATCGAAGCAATGAAAATGCAGAATGAAATTCGTTCGCCCAAATCAGGCACCGTCGAAAAGCTGGCCAAGGAAGGCCAAACGGTGAATGCCGGCGAGGTTCTCGCAGTCGTGGTCTAGGTCTAAAATCAAAAATATTATTTAGAGGGAGAGGCAGGAGTATCGCTCGCGGACTTTGTCGTGACCACCGGCAATTTCCCCGCCGATTCCACGACC
>PMOP01000181.1 GCA_003161495.1 Acidobacteriota bacterium
CGGATCGAGCGACGGGCGCCGCGCGAACGTTTCTATTTCAAATTTCAAATCTCAAATTTGAAATTCAACCTTTCAACGCGCAATCCTAAAATCTCAAATTTCAAATCTCAAATTTGAAATCCTCTGCCTCCGCCTCTATCCTCAATACAACTCAATCGTGCCCGGCGGCTCCAAAGCAATATAGCGCGTCAGCTTGTCTTGTTTGCTGTATCTCAAATCTCAAATTTGAAATTCCCTCTCCCTATTCCCACTCAATCGTGCTCGGCGGTTTCGAGCTGATGTCGTACACCACGCGGTTGATGCCGCTCACTTCGTTGACGATTCTGGTCGACATTCGCTCCAGCACTTCCGGAGGCAATCGCGTCCAGTCCGCGGTCATCGCGTCTTCCGACTCCACGACTCGCACGGCCACGGTGAACCCGTACTTTCTCTCATCGCCCATCACTCCCACGCTGCGCACCGGAAGCAGGACGGCGAACGCCTGCCACACTTTTTCGTACAGGCCGGCGCGGCGAATTTCTTCGACCACGATCGCGTCCGCATCGCGAAGGGGCGCGAGGCGCTCTTCCGTCACCTCTCCCAGGAGCCGCACAGCCAGGCCCGGCCCGGGAAACGGATGCTTCGTGAGCATTTCTTCCGGAAGGCCGAGTTCGCGGCCGATGCTGCGAACTTCATCCTTGAACAATTCGCGCAGAGGTTCGATCAACGCAAACGGCAAATCCTTGGGAAGCCCTCCCACATTATGATGCGTCTTGATCGTCTGCGAGGGGCCGCGAACGGCTACGGATTCGATCACGTCGGGATACAAGGTGCCTTGAACCAGGAACGCGGCGCGGTCCGGGCCGATGGCCATCTGGCGCGCCTGTTCGTCAAACACGGCGATAAATTCCCCGCCGATTCTTTTGCGCTTGTCCTCCGGCTCCTCCACCCCTTTTAGACGCGCGAGAAAGCGTTCCGACGCATCGACGCCGATCACCTGAAGGCCCATGCGGTCGCGCAGCAATTCCAGCGTTTCGCGGAACTCGTTCTTCCGCAGCAGGCCGTTGTTCACAAAAATATTCGTCAGGCGGTCGCCGATCGCGCGGTGCACGATTACCGCGGCCACGGCGGAGTCCACTCCGCCGCTCAAGGCGCAGATCGCCCGGGCATCGCCGACCTGATTGCGAATCGATTCCACGGTTTCGGCGATGAACGCCGCACCGCTCCACAGCGGCTGCGCATGGCAAATGTTGAATACAAAATTGCGAAGGATTTCCGAGCCGTGATCGGTGTGGCGCACTTCAGGATGAAATTGCACGGCGTACAATTTTCGCGCCGGATCTTCGGCGGCGGACACGGCATTTCCTGTTTCTCCCGTGACGTGAAAGCCCGCCGGCAGCGCGCGCACGTGATCGCCGTGGCTGTTCCAGATGCGCAGCGTTTTCGGCAGGCCCGCGAACAGCGCCGAACCGTCTTTCACGAGCAAATCGGCGCGACCGTACTCCCTGCGATCCGCGCGCTCGACGCGCCCTCCCAGGTTGTGCGTCATCCACTGCAGCCCGTAGCAAATGCCGAGAACCGGCAACCCCATGGACAAAATGCCGGTGTCGCAGGCCGGCGCGCCCGTGTCATACACGGAATTCGGTCCGCCGGAGAGCACGATCCCGACCGGCTCAAATTTGCGAATCTGCTCGATCTTAGCCGTGCAAGGCAGGATGGCGCTGAAAACCTGCTGCTCGCGGATTCGCCGGGCAATTAATTGTGTGTATTGCCCGCCGAAATCCAGTACGACAATGCCGCCGCGTTCGCTCATTGATTCCTCACTTGCATCGCGTCAGGCCACCACAAAGTTGATCAGTTTGTCAGGCACGACGATAATCTTTACTACGCGCTGGCCGTCCAATAGTTGCGCAATTTTCGGATCGCTCAGAGCGCGCTTTTGCAGGGCTTCCCTGTCGAGCCCCACCTCGACGAGCATTCTGCCCTTCACGCGGCCGTTCATCTGCAACACGATTTCCACCTGATCCTCGGCCGCGAGTTCCGGAACAAACTTGGGCCACGGGGCATGCGCGAGCGTATCGCGCGTGTGGCCGAGAATTTCCCAAAGCTCTTCAGCAAGATGCGGCACCATGGGGTTAAGCATCAGGATCAACAGATCGAAAACTTCCTTGGCAATTTCAGGGCGCACACCCGTTTCGAGCGGCTCCTGCGCCTGAATTTCGTTGACCAGTTCCATCAGCAGCGCCGTGGCGCTATTGAAATGCCAGCGCGTCTCGAAATCATGCGTCACGCGGCGCAGCACTTGATGCGCCTTGCGCAGCAGCGCTTTTTCTTTCGGAGTGGCCGAATCGAGCGAAGCGGCCGCGCCGCTTCTTGCGTGCACCGTCTGCAGCCGTTCCGCGTGCTTGGCCACCAGCCGGTAGACGCGCTGCAGAAATCGCGCGCATCCCTCGATCGCCTGCTCGCTCCATTCCAGATCTTTTTCCGGAGGCGCGGCAAACAGCGTGTACAGGCGACCCGTATCGCAGCCGTACTTATCCGCCATGTCTTCCGCGCCGACGACGTTGCCTTTGGACTTGGACATCGCCGTGCCACCCTTGAGCACGAGCCCTTGCGTGAAGAGACGCTTCACCGGCTCCTCGTGATTGACGAGGCCCAGGTCGAGCATCACCTTGCAGAAAAATCGCGTGTACAGCAGGTGCAGAATCGCGTGAACGATCCCGCCGATATACTGATCGACCGGCAGCCAGTAGCGCACGAGTGCGGGATCGAACGGGGCCTTGTCGTTGTGCGGATCGGCATAGCGGTAGAAATACCAGGACGAATCGATGAACGTGTCCATGGTGTCTGTTTCGCGCCGCGCCGCGCCGCCGCACTTCGGGCATTTTACGTTCACAAATTCCGGGACGCTCGCCAGCGGCGATTCGCCCAGCCCGGAAAATTTCGCCATTGGCGGAAGCACCACGGGCAAATCCTTGTCGGGAACGGGCACCATCCCGCACTTTTCGCAATAAATCACGGGAATCGGCGTGCCCCAATA
>PMOP01000026.1 GCA_003161495.1 Acidobacteriota bacterium
CGCGCAATGAGGCGCACCACGCGGCGCGCATCCTCAGGCGTATCGTTCACGCCGCCAAGCAGCACATATTCAAACGTAAAATATTCGCGCGGCCGCAGCGGGTACCGCTGGCAGGCGTCAAGCAACACGCTCAGCGGATACTTGCGATTGATGGGCATGAGCGCGTCGCGCTGCTCGTCGCTCGAAGCGTTGAGCGAGATCGCCAAGCTGGGACGGATTTTTTCCTGCCCAAGCCGCTCGATGCCGGGAACGATGCCGCTCGTCGACAGTGTGACGTGCCGCGGCGCGAGAGCGACACCTTTGGGATCGAGCAGGATGCGCACGGCCGCCATCGTCGCGTCATAGTTCAGCAACGGCTCGCCCTGGCCCATCAGCACGACATTCGTCTGCGGCGCAAGGTGCCCGCGATTTTCCTCGAGCGCCACGAGAACCTGCCCCACGATTTCACCCGGCGTGAGATTGCGGATCAATCCGAGCTGCGCGGTAAGGCAGAAATGGCAATCGACGGCGCATCCGGCCTGCGTCGAGATACAAATCGTCTGCCGTCCGTCGCGCGGCATGAATACCGCTTCGATCTGCGCGGGCTTTTCATTTTCGCCGCCGATGGAGAAGAGATACCGGATCGACCCGTCCACGGAAGGAAACCGGCGTGTGATGCGCGGCAGCGCGATGCGCGCTTCCTGTGCGAGGCGTTCGCGCAAGGCGGCGGGCAGGTTCGTCATCGCGGAAAATTCAAAACGGCGCTCGGCGTACAGCGCATGATAAAGCTGCGCGGCGCGAAAGGGCCGCTCGCCGAGCGACGCGACAAACTCGCGCAATCCCTCCGCCGATTTTCCGAGCAATTCGACAAGCACTTTCAATCTCCCTGAAAAGTTCGTGGGGCAACCGAAATTCCAAACGATTTTGTAGCGCCCGCCTTCAGGCGGGCATTTCGGATTCGAGCGCATGCTCGCCTGAAGGCGAGCGCTACAAGGGCAAGCCCCGCGCAGACACCTAAGCTGTCCACTCATCTTAACATGCGCGCCCGCGGGCCAAAGTAATTCGCCGCGTCAACCCGGTCGCGTTCGCTGCCGTACGTGTGCCACAATAGACGCATGAATCAGCCGGCACGAGATATTCAACGAGCGGAACTACCGAACGGCTTAGTGATTGTCACGGAAAAGATGCAACACGTGCGATCCGTCTCGGTGGGGATTTGGCTTGCAACGGGATCGCGCGCCGAACCCTCGGAGCGAAACGGCATCGCGCATTTCATCGAGCACATGGTCTTCAAAGGTACGCGCAAGCGCACGGCCGAGCAGATCGCGCAGTCGGTGGACTCCGTCGGCGGAATGCTGGACGCGTTCACGGGCAAGGAGATGACCTGCTTCAACGCCAAAGTTCTCGACGAGCATCTCCCCGTCGCCGTCGACGTGCTTTCCGACCTCGTCCTGCACCCGCGCTTTGACCCGGAAGACATTGCGAAAGAGAAGCAGGTGGTCCTCGAAGAAATCAAGATGGAAGAGGACAACCCCGAATACTTGATCCATGAACTCTTCACGCAAAATTTCTGGCGCGGGCATCCGCTGGGGATGCCGATCCTGGGCTCTCCGGAAACCGTTTCGGATTTTTCAAAGGACGCCGTGACCGAATGTTTCGGGGAGTGGTATGCCCCGAACCGCGTGGTCATCACCGCGGCGGGAAATCTGGAGCATGCGCGCCTCGTGGATCTGGTCGCGCGCGAATTCGACGGCGCGGAGCGCTCGGCGAATGCGGTAAAACCCGCGCCGCCCGAAACGCACGCGTGCGTCGAGCAGCGCGACAAAAAAGAGCTCGAGCAGGTTCACATCGTGCTCGGTGTGCCGTCCTATCCTCTCGCCCACGAAGGGCGCTACGCGGCCTCGCTGATGAACGTGATTCTCGGCGGCGGAATGTCTTCGCGCCTATTTCAAAATATTCGCGAGCGGCAGGGGCTGGCCTACGCGATCGAGAGCGACCTGTCGCCTTACACCGATTCGGGCGTGCTTTCCGTGTACGCGGGAACTTCGCGGGAATCCGCGGCGAAACTGATCCGTTCGGTGAGCGAGGAATTGCGCAGCATCCGCGCCGACGGAGTCAGCGACGAAGAATTGCGCCGCGCCAAGGATCATCTCAAGGGTTCGATGATGCTCTCGCTCGAATCGACCAGTTCGCGCATGTCCAATCTCGCGCGACAGGCCATGTACCTGCACCGATTCATCTCGCTCGATGAAATGCTCACGTCGATCGAAGCGGTAACGCGCGAGCAAGTGCACGCCATCGCCCGCGATTTCTTCGACCCGGGCCGCATCACGCTGACGGTACTCGGCAGCCTGAATGGTTTTCGCGCCACGCGCGACTTGCTGGCATGATGTGGCGCATGCTTTAGCTTGCGGAGTTTTGGCCCAGCAAGGCCTAAACCCCGCAAGCTAAAGCATGCGCCACCGTCCACGCGATGCGTCATTGACGCGGGCGCTCCCGTTTGTCATTATTCCGTGGGCCTGCGCGCACACGCGCTTGTCCGCCGGGGGAGTTTATCAATCTGCGCGTAACGATTCTGGGATCAGGCAGTTCGGGCAACTGCACTTTGCTCGAAACGGGCACGACCCGGCTGCTGGTCGACGCGGGGCTCGGCAAAAAAGAAACGCTGCGGCGCCTGGCCGCGGTCGGACGCGACGTCGATCGCCTCGACGGCATCGTTATCTCCCACGAACATTCCGATCACATCGGTTCGCTCGCGCAAGTGCTCGGCCAGTGGCGCACCACCGTCTATCTGAACGAAGCGACGCACACCGAAGTGATGCGCATTCTGCCCGAAACTTCGCACAAGCGCCTGGACCGCGTCGAGCACATTCGCGCCGGCCAGCGCTTTATAGTGGGCGACATTGAAGTCTCCCCGTTTTCAATTCCACACGACGCCATCGATCCGCTGGGATTCACTTTTCGCGCCAATGGACTGAAAGTCGCGATCGTCACCGACCTCGGCTATTTGCCCGAACTCGTGAAAGTTCACCTGCGCGATTCCGATTGCCTGATGCTGGAATCCAATCACGATCTCGAAATGCTGAAAGTTGGGCCGTATCCCTGGCACATCAAGCAGCGCGTGATGAGCCGCACGGGGCACCTTTCCAATCATACGGTCAGCGAATTTCTCGCCGATGCGGAAGCGTTCGACGCGCATGCGCGCTACGTCATCCTCGCGCACCTCTCCGAGAACAACAACAATCCCGACGTTGCGCGCATCTCCGCCGAAGAAGCCCTCAGCCGCCGCACCGGCGCCGCCGCGTTTGCCGGAGAACTCATCGTCGCCATGCAAGCCTCGCCGCTCCCCACGTTAAATTTGTAAATCACGAAACGACTGTCTCGAATCTGAACTCCTTAAACAAATGACTCAGCCGGTTTGTAGATCGGAACTCTAGTTCCGACTTTAGAGCATTTCTAATTTAAGT
>PMOP01000213.1:0-906 GCA_003161495.1 Acidobacteriota bacterium
CGAAGGTCCGCGCCATCGGCCAGCAAGTGCGTGGCAAACGCGTGCCGCAGGGAATGCGGATGCAAATCCCAATTCACGTTGGCCAGGCGCGCGTATTTTTTGACGATGCGCGCCACGGACCGCTGCGTAAGCCTGGTGCCCTGATGATTCAGAAACACCGCCTGCCGTTCGCCGCGTCCCCCGGCTTTGCGCAGCGTTTCATTGCGCAAAGGTTCGTAAGCTTCGAGCGCCTGTTCCGCCTTGCTGCCGTATGGGACGATGCGCTCTTTGTTGCCCTTGCCGCGCACGCGCAGCATGAGTTCCTTGCGGTCAATGTCGCCAAGATTCAGGCCGGTGAGTTCGCTGACGCGCAGCCCGGACGCATACAGCAATTCGAGAATCGCGCGATCGCGCCGGATCATGAGGCGGCTGTCATGGATCGCAAGACCTTCTTTATGTCGCCCCGAAGCCCGCGTCGGTCCCGCCACCACGCTGTCAAGGAACGCGTTCAAATCCTCCGCGCTCAGAACCGCGGGGATGCGCTTCGGCAGCTTGGGAGTCGCCACCATGCGCGCCGGGTTCCGCACGACCAGACCTTCGCGCACGGCAAATTTAAAGAACGACCGAATGGCCGCGAGCTTTCGCGCAATCGAGGATTTTTCCAATTTGAGATCGTGCAGGTGCGCCACAAATTCGCGGATCATCAGGTGCGTGACGTCCTGCGGAGAGGGCATCGCGGCGCCGGGAGGCGTCAGGAACGTGAGGAACTGCCCGAGATCGTTATCGTAGCTGCGGACCGTGTGCGGCGATGCGTTGCGCACCGCGCGCAGATAAATCAAAAATTGTTTTACAGCGGAATCCATTTCCCCCCTGCCGAGCCGCTGCTTTTGCGGCTTCGCGCGTGCGCCCGGTAAAGCCGGTGCCTGT
>PMOP01000213.1:926-5423 GCA_003161495.1 Acidobacteriota bacterium
GCTTCCCAATCGCAGCCCTCCTTGATGCACGTTCTCACCGCGCCCAGCTTGCCGCGCTTTTCCACAATGAATGCCGCGCCGCATTTCGGGCAGGGCTCGGGGATCGGCAAGTGCGGCGTCGTGAAATCGCATGCGGGATACTTGTTGCACCCGTAAAAGACGCGCCTGCGTCCCTTCTTGGCGACACGCTCCACCAGTTCGCCGGTCTCGCACTGCGGACACTTGATGCCCAGCGTCTTCGCGCGAATAAATTTGCATTTCGGATACGCGGTACAGCCCGTGAATTCGCCGTACTGGCCGTGCTTCTTGACCAGTTGCGATCCGCAGTCGGGGCATTTTTCATCGAGCAGCTCGTCCGGCTGGAGGGCGCGCCGCGTGCCGGCCTTCAGGCGGCGCGTCGTCTTGCAATCCGGATATCCGGTGCACGCCAAAAACATTCCCCAGCGGCCGCGCTTGATGATCATTTCGCGCCCGCAGTTATCACACGCTTCGATTTTCGCCGCGCCGTCCGGGCCTTCGGGAGGCAATTCCGGCGAAAGATCGCGAATGAAATCACAATCCGGATAGCGAGAGCAGCCCAGGAAAAAACCGTGCCGGCTGATGCGCTCGAGCAGTTCGCCCTGCCCGCACTTCTCGCACTTTTGTCCGGTGGGAATCCCCGCTTTGTAGGACTCCATCTCGCCCTTGGCTTGCTCGAGATCGTCCTCGAAGCGGCCATAGAATTCCTTGACCGCTTTCTTCCACGAAAGTTTTCCTTCTTCAATTTCGTCGAGTTCCTCTTCCATGCGCGCCGTGAAGCCCACATCGAAAATGTCCTCGAAGCTCTTCACCAGCAGCACGCTCACTTTTTCGCCCAGCATCGTCGGAGCAAACCGGCCCTGGTCCTTGGTGACGTATTCCCGGTCGACAATCGTCGAAATGATGGAAGCGTACGTCGAAGGCCGGCCAATGCCTTTTTCTTCCAGCTCCTTCACCAGTGTCGCTTCTGTGTAGCGCGGCGGAGGCTCGGTAAAATGCTGGTCGGGGCGCAAAGTTTCCAGGCGCAGAGTTTCGCCTTCGCTGACCGGAGGCAACAGCGACTTGCCCGCTTCCGCATCGGCGTCTTCGTCATCGTCGGCTGACACTTGGTAAACTGCAAGGTAGCCGTCGAATTTCTGCACCGAACCTGACGCGCGGAATGTGTAATCTCCCGCTGACACATCGACCGTCGTCTGATCGAACACTGCCGGTACCATCTGCGAGGCCACAAATCTTTGCCAGATCAGCTGGTATAGCCGGAACATATCGTCGCTCAGGAAGGGTCTTACGTCTTCCGGCGTCCGCGCAGCATCGGTGGGGCGAATCGCTTCGTGCGCGTCCTGAGCATCCTTCTTGGACTTATAGAAATTCGGTTTTTCCGGAAGGTATGGTTGGCCGTATTTTGATCCGATCAGCCCGCGCACTTGATCAAGCGCGTCATTGGAAACGCGCACCGAATCGGTGCGCATATAAGTGATCAGCGCGACGGAACCTTCCTGGCCGAGCTCTACGCCTTCATACAGCCGCTGCGCGAGGCCCATGGTGCGCTTGGCCGTGTACCGCAAGCGATTGTAGGCGGCTTGCTGAAGCTTTGAAGTCGTGAAAGGAGGCGGCGCAAAGCGGCGTTTTTCCTTCTGCGTGACGCCGGCAACTTTCCATTGCGCTTTTCCCGCCGCGGCCACGATGGCGTCCGCCTCGGCCTGCGTGTGGACTTCTATATCTTCGCCCTTAAATTTGGTGAGCTTGGCTTCAAACGCGGGCGGTTCGCCGGCGGCCAGGATCGCATGGATCGTCCAATATTCCACCGGGACGAACGCGCGAATCTCGACCTCGCGGTCCACGATCAGACGCAGCGCCACGGTCTGCACGCGCCCGGCGGAAAGACCCCGGCGCACCTTATCCCATAGCAAGGGAGAAATTTTGTAGCCGACCAGGCGATCCAGCACGCGGCGCGCTTGCTGCGCGTCCACCAGATTTTCGTTGATTTCGCCGGGATGCTCAAACGCCGCCTTGATCGCCTTGGACGTGATTTCGTTGAACATCACGCGGAAAATATTTTTTCGAGCGATTACGGGCTTGCCCTTGGCGACGACTTTCTTGATCTTGACGGGCTTCTTGCCTTTCTTCTTGCCCTTTTTGCCCTTAGCGTTTGCCTCTTCGATGGCCTTCTCTTCTTCAGTAAGGAATTCCAGCTTGGGTCCGCTCAACAGTTCGGCCAGATGCGCGCAAATCGCCTCGCCTTCGCGGTCCGGATCGCCCGCCAGATAGACGGCGTCCGCGGTAGACGCAGCTTTCTGGAGCTGCGTTACAACGCTTTCTTTATCCGGATTGACTTCATAGGTCGGCTCAAATCCATGAGCGATATCAATGCCCAGGACCTTCTTGGGCAGGTCCATAATGTGCCCATAGGAGGCCTTGACCGTATAATTGCGTCCCAGATATTTGTTGATCGTCTTCGCTTTTGCGGGCGATTCGACGATAACCAGCGATTTTCCCATAGCTGCTTTCCAGACCCGAACGCTCGCCGTGGCGGGCGTTTTTCCCTTTCCGTTCCTCTAGCGTGGCCCTCGTTCATGCTATTTGTCAACGCTTGATAGATGCGCCTTGTGTCCTTCTCGATTCTAGCGCCTGCGGCACATGCGTGTATTGGGTTGTAGATTCAGTAAGTTAGCGGAAAATTATGGCGCTTCGTGTTTTTAGCGCCGTCTTTCAGGTGAGGAGGCGCTACAGAAGGATTTTGATGAATTGCTTCCCAGGCATCTGCCTTACAATCCCCTTCATCTCCATCTCGCACAGTGCCGCCAGAACTTCCGAGGAGTTCAATTCCGCCTTATCCACCAGCTCATCTATATGAATCGACTCATCCGTGCCCAGCAGAGCGAAGATTGTCTTCTCCACTGGGGATAGAGCGTTCTCAAATAGGGATGCGCGCTCGGCGCTGGTGGTGGCCTCGACAGGGAAAAGTTCGGCGCGGATTTCCGTGGGCAATTCCTCGATGACGTCTTCCCAGGATGTCACCAGCTTGGCCCCTTGCTTGATCATCTGGTTCGGCGCGAAGCTTACGTCCACCGTCACATTTCCAGGAACGCCGTACACTTCGCGGCCAAACTCCATCCCCAGGCGTGCTGTGATCAGCGATCCGGAATACTGCGCGCCCTGCACCACAACTACGCCCAGTGACATTCCCGCGACCACGCGATTCCGCACCGGGAAATTTTCGGGCGCGGGATGCGTGCCGAGCGGGAATTCGCTGATCAGCGCGCCACGCTTTTCCACTTCCGCGAATATTTTTTTATTTTCCTTCGGGTAAATGACGTCCAATCCCGTACCAAGCACTCCAACGGGCGCGCCGTGGGTAGCCCGGCAAGCGCCTTGGTGCGCCAGGCTATCGATGCCGCGCGCCATGCCGCTGACGATCGTCAGCCCGCGCTCGGCCAGGTCATGCCCCAGGCGTTCCGCCACTTGCATCCCGTAGGGCGTTGGGCGGCGCGTGCCCACCATCGAAATCGAATGCCGGTTGAGCGCGCCGGCATCTCCGCGTACATAAAGAAGCGGCGGCGGATCGTAAATTTCCAGAAGTCTCTGCGGATATTCCGGCTCGTCCCAGTTCAACAGGCGGCAGCCCAGTTTGCGGACCTGTGCGAGTTCTTCTTCAGCATCCTTGTGCGCACGCTTGGATTGAATTGCCCGCGCCGGCGCTGAAGGCAACTGGCAGGCCTCCAGTTCAGTGAGAGAGGCTCGAAACACATGCTCGGGCGAGCCGAACTGGCGCAGCAATTTCCCGGTGAGGCGCGAGCCGAGGCCCGGCGTCATCGATAGTGACAGCCAATCGAGGGAAGCTTCGAGTTCCACGCTGCCAGTGACGCTACTATGTTGTCACTAATCGTGTCAAGCCTCAAGTAGCGCGGGCTTCAGCCTGCGGGGTTTGGTCGGAGCGCTTTCGGGCTAGCCTCAACGAAACCCCACAGCCTTGAAGCCGGCGCCACCAGTCCAGAGGCCACACATTAGGTTTGCGTGGATCGAGTGGTTGGATGGGACAGAGGAGTTGAGGAATATCCGGACTAAGCAAGTCCCTCTATAATCCGAATATCCCGCTCAGCAGACCCATCCAGCACGCGGCAGGCAGCCTGGTACGCAGGGCTTTCAAACGTGGTGGTTGCCTTCTGCACGCTCTCAAATTCAATGACCACGGTTCGCAAGTTCTTGCCTGCCTCATAGGTCTTGGATGGCATACCACGGCCAAGAAATCGCCCGCCGCCGTTCTGGATAGCGGGTCCAGCCAATTTCGCGTATTCGGCTAGCGCATCCGGGTTCGAGATCGATCGGTAGAAACAAATCCAATATCCTTTAGCCATGGCGCTCTCCTAAAAAGATTCACGTATCGAATGCACAAAAGTCTACCGTGTCTCCTCCATAGCCGCAATACCTTGACCGCGCGAATTTAGTACCACAGGCACTCTTGCCTGTGCGGTTTTCAGT
>PMOP01000174.1:0-2618 GCA_003161495.1 Acidobacteriota bacterium
TGACGGCGGCGCGCGGCATGGGCCTCGTGAAGCAGGATTTCGCCGTGATGTTCGAGGTGTTAGCTCGAATGTCGGGGATGAACAAATGAAAACGGAAACCAAGCAAACGGTTACGGCCTCTGGAACAGGAAGCAGCGAAAAGTGGCTGCGGATGTATCGCGGCATGGAAATGATCCGTCTGTTCGAGGAGCAGGTGAACGAGCTGTACACGCGCGCGGTGATGCCTGGCCTCGCGCATTTGTACATTGGCGAGGAAGCGGTCGCGGTGGGAATCTGCGACGCGCTGCATCGCGACGACTACATCACCAGCACGCATCGCGGGCACGGGCATTGCCTCGCCAAGGGCGCGGCGACCGATCGGATGTTCGCGGAACTTTTGGGAAAAGAAGCGGGATATTGCCGGGGCAAAGGCGGATCGATGCACATTGCCGATCCGGCGAGCGGAAATCTGGGCGCGAACGCCATCGTTGGCGGAAGCGCGGGAATCGCGACAGGTGCAGCCTTTTCGGCCAAGCATCGCGGCACGAAACAAGTGGCCGTTTGTTTCTTCGGAGAAGGGGCGCTGGGCCAGGGGCTGCTGTACGAGGTGATGAACCTCGCGCGCCTTTGGAATTTGCCGGTGATTTACGTTTGCGAAAACAATATGTACAACGAATACACTCATTTTTCCGAAACGACGGCGGGCGAAATTCTGGCGCGCCCCGCGGCGTTCGGAATTCCGGCGGAAAGCGTGGACGGTCAGGACGTCCGCGCGGTGCACGCGGCAGCGAGCCACATGATTGAAGAGGCGCGCGCCGGAAAAGGCCCGTCATTTCTTTTGTGCAATACCTACCGCTATCACGGCCACCACGTTGGCGACGTGAGCCGTGAATATTACCGCGCCAAACAAGAGGAAGTGCAATGGAAGGCCGAGCGAGACCCGATCAAGGTGCTGAGCGGCTGGCTGCTCGGCGAGAAAATCGCAACGCAAGCGCAGCTCGACGAAATCCACTCGCAGGCCAAATCGGAAATCGACGCGGCGGTTGCATTCGCCTTGCAGGCCCCGTATCCGGGGACGGATCAAGTAGGGGAGGATGTGTATGCCTGAAGTTGCTGTACGAGAATTGACGATGGCGGAAGCGGTGCGCGAAGCGCTGTCCGAGGAAATGCGCCGCGACCCGACCGTGTTCATCATGGGCGAAGACGTTGCCGAAGCAGGCACGCCATTCAAGGTTCTGTCCGGAATGGTGGAAGAGTTCGGAAAAACGCGCGTGATCGATACTCCGATTTCGGAGCCGGGTTTCACGGGCATCGGCGTGGGCGCGGCGATGACGGGGCTGCGGCCGGTCGTGGATATCATGTTCGGCGATTTCCTGACGCTGGTGATGGATCAACTCGTGAATCAGGCGGCGAAGGTGCACTATATGTCGGGAGGCGCCTGGAAGGTGCCGATGGTGCTGCGAACGACGCTGGGAGCTTCGCGCCGCTCGGCCGCGCAACATTCGCAATCGCTGCACGCGTGGCTCAGCCATGTTCCGGGCCTGAAAGTGGTCCTGCCGTCAACGCCCTACGATGCCAAAGGATTGTTGAAGACGGCCATTCGCGACGATAATCCCGTCATCTTCTTTGAAGATAAAATGATGTTCAGGATGAAGGGCCCCGTGCCGGTCGGGGATTATACGATTCCGTTCGGTTTGGCCGACATCAAGCGCGAGGGCGAAGACATCTCCATCGTGGCGACCAGCAGCATGGTGCAAGTGGCCCTGGGCGCCGCGACCATGCTCGAGGAAATTGGGATCAGCGCGGAAGTCGTGGATCCGCGGACGACGTGGCCGCTGGATGAAAAAACTCTGATCGAATCGGCCAAGAAAACTTCGCGGGCGATTGTGCTGGATGAAGGCTACGAGAAATACGGCGTGACCGCGGAGATCGCTTCCGTGATCGCCACGGGTGCGTTTTACGATCTGGACGCGCCGGTGAAACGCATTGGCGCGATGCATGTGCCCATTCCTTTTTCTCCGCCGCTTGAGGACGCTACGATACCGACGGAAAAAATGGTCTTCGAGGCGGCTCGGGCGATGTGCAAGCGGGGGTAGTTTTAGATTTTGTAGCACAGGCACTCCTGCCTGTGCGGGTTTTGGAATCGCCGTTTAGAGGAAGCCGTTCACAGTTAGCGGAAGATGGTTGGAGGCGGGGCGGCTTACAAAAGCGCACAGGCAGGAGTGCCTGTGCTACCTGGGGGGTGCACAATGGCATTACCGACATATGGAACGATGGCGGTGGATTGGGAACAGCGCGTGGATTTTGACCGCTTGCGGCGCGAGCGGCTGGCGCGCGCGAAAGACCTGCTCAAGAAATCCTCGATGGGCGCCCTGCTTTGCTTTGACATGAACAATGTGCGCTACATTACTTCGACGCACATTGGTTCCTGGGCGCAGGACAAGAACAGCCGCTTCACGTTGCTGCCGCAAAATGACGAGCCGGTCATGTGGGATTTCGGTTCGGCGGCAAAACACCACAGATTGCATTGCCCGTGGCTCGGCGAGCGCTCGCGAGCGGGCATTCCGCTCTTGCGCGGAGCGATGTCGCCCGAAATGGGACGCGCGGAAGATGTCGCAAAAAAAATCCGCATCGAACTG
>PMOP01000174.1:2659-2913 GCA_003161495.1 Acidobacteriota bacterium
GACGAAATCACGCTGCTGAACATGTCGGCGATGATGGTGGACGCGGCGTATCACGACCTGTATTGCGCGATGCGGCCGGGCCTGCGCGAAAATGAAGCGGTCGGCCTCGTCAGCAAAAAACTGTACGACCTGGGCTCGGAATATGTCGAGGCGGTGAACGCAATTTCAGGCGAGCGCTGCAATCCCCACCCGCACGTCTTCTCAGATCGCGTGCTGCGTCCGGGAGACCCGGTGTACTACGACATTCTGCATTC
>PMOP01000045.1 GCA_003161495.1 Acidobacteriota bacterium
CGGAGGGCCTGTCCCGCGATTAGCGAATCATATTCTCCGACGGGCCTCCCAATGGATTCCAACTCTGCACGAACTTCACCCGCAAAGCGGGCATCGTCGCCTTCGAAGGAAAGTTGGTTGACCGGGCCCGAAAGAAATCGAGCGAGGATTTGAGAGTTGAAATCGCGACGCCGACTCTTGGCGACGCCGTACCAGAGTTCAAAAACAGTGACCGAAGAAACCTGAGCAATCGAGCCCTTGCCTAATTCGCGATCGAACCGTGCTCGAACCGAGGCGGGATTTTCATTCATCAGCGCAATACAAACGTTTGTATCCAGCAGATAAATCAATCAAAATACCTGCGAATGGGCGGCTTTCTCTGTTTGCCCCTTGCTGGGAAGGATCCGCCCGCCCGCACCCGATCTAACTCGTCGAACCACTTGCGGACATCGGAAATAACAGGTTCGAGCAGGACTCCGCCTTCCACCTTGCGAATCCGCACGCGGTCGCCCTGGAATCGAAACTCTTTCGGCAATCGCACAGCCTGGCTGCGACCGTTTTGAAATAGCTTTGCAACTTTGGTTTTGGCCATAACTCGTAATTAGTCTATACCAATGATATATACCAATACAAGGGGTTTTATTCCGGTGTTTGCACCACTGCCTCGAATACAACACGGAAACCGAAGAACCGGCAGCAGACTGCCGGCGTTCGACTAAATTCTGATTGCTCGCAAATCTTCCGCGTGGTGAAATCGTTCGTGGCAATGGCACGGGGTCAGGGAGACCTTTGTGGCACACAACGACAAAATTTTGATTGCCGGCGCGGGCGGGTTTATTGGCGGCGCGCTGGTTGCGCTGTTGCGCAAACAAGGGCATCGGAATCTTCGAGCGGTGGACGTAAAACCTTTTGAGGAATGGTACCAGCGCTTCGACGACGCGGAGAATCTGTCCCTGGATTTGAATCTCAAGGAAAACTGCGACGCGGCTGCCGAGGGCGCTGTTGAGATTTACAATCTGGCCGCGAACATGGGCGGCATGGGCTTCATCGAACACAACAAGGCGCTGTGCATGCTGTCCGTGCTGATCAATACGCACTTGCTGCAGGCGGCGCTAAAGCATGGCGCGGCCAAGCGCTTCTTTTACGCCTCTTCGGCGTGCGTCTACAACGCGGACAAGCAGAAAACTTTTGAAGCTCCTTCCCTGAAAGAAGAAGACGCTTATCCGGCGCAGGCGGAAGACGGCTACGGGTGGGAGAAATTATTTTCAGAAAGAATGTGCCGTCACTTCCGGGAGGATTACGGCCTTACCACGCGCGTGGCCCGCTTTCACAACGTCTATGGCCCGTGGGGAACATGGTTCGGCGGGCGCGAAAAAGCTCCGGCAGCCATCTGCCGGAAAGTGATCGAAGCCAAGGTTGCCGGAAAGCATGAAATTGAAATTTGGGGCAGCGGAAACCAGACGCGCAGTTTCATGTTCATAGACGACTGCACGGAAGGTATTCAAAAGATCACGAACTCCGAAATCCTTGGGCCCATCAATCTGGGCTCAAGCGAAGCCGTGACGATCAACCAACTGGTGGACATCGCTGAGAACATCGCGGGGATCAAGCTCAAGCGTAATTACGACCTGAGCGCGCCAAAGGGCGTGAACGGGCGGAACAGCGACAACACGCTCATCCAGAAGTATCTCCATTGGGAGCCGAGCACTTCGCTCCGCTCGGGGCTCGAAAAGACGTACCGGTGGATCTTCGATCAATACATGGCCCGTGAAAGAGGCGAAGCCGGCGTAATCCGCGAATCACACCTTGCTCAATGATGCCCGTTCCGTGGTCCCGCGATGCTTCTGACTCTTGGCTGCGGAAATTCAAAGGCTCTTAACACAGAGAACACAGAGAAATTCAAGAACGAGAAAATTCAAATAAGCGACACGCCCCGAGCCGCTACCCGCATTTGATTTTCTCTGTGCCCCTCTGTTTTCCTCAGTGTTCTCTGTGTTGCGCTTTTCTTATTTCGTAAAGGAAGAGAGCTATTTCGCCGGATGCAGTAGGAGCTTCTGCATGCGCCAGTTAATCAACTCCCCGACGTAGATTTCATTTTCAGACGGGCATGCGATTTCGTGAATCCAGCCGAATTCCTTGAGCTGTCTGCCGGTCCCGCCCAGCTTGCCCAGAACTTTTCCGTCCAGGCTGATTTTATAAACTCGCCCCGGAAAAGCATCCGAAGCGTACAGCACTTGATTCGGCCCCGGCGTGATGCAGACGGTCCAGGGCGCGCCGGGCCCCATCGTTCCCACCAGATCCACGGGCGGCTTGTTGCCGATGAGCGGCACGGTGTTCGCATAATCGAACGGCTCGCTGATCTTGATATTGCGCAGGTATTTGCCGTCGCCGTCGAAAACTTCGATGCGCGCATTGCCGCGGTTGGCGACGTACACATTTCCTTGCGCATCGGTGGCGATGCTGTGGGGAGTGTTGAGCTGCCCGGGCCCGCTGCCGGGCTCGCCAAACGACTTGATCCATTTCCCGTTCTTGTCGTATTTCGCGACGCGCGAGTTGATGTAGCCGTCGCTGATGTAGGTATCGCCGGCCGCATTCCAGGCCATGTCCGTCACCTGCCGGAACATGCCGTCAACCGGAGGCAGCGGCGGCTTGGGATGTTTCAGCGGCTCGGTGCCTTCGTCGGAAGCCTCCTGCTTGCGTCCAAATACCATGATGACCTGGCCTTCTGGATTGAACTTGATCACCATGTCGGAGCCTTTGTCGGCGGCCCAGATGTTGTCGTCCTTGTCGATGCGCACGGTGTGCGCGAAAGACCAGGCGTAGAGGTTGTGGCCGATCTCGCGAATGTATTTGCCGTCCTTATCGAATTCCAAAAGCTGCGCGGCGCTGGCCGAGTAGGCCGGCCCGGTGGTATTGCCACGCGAGAAAATGAAGATGTGTCCCTTGGAATTTACGGCCACGCCGGAAACTTCGCCGAGATACAAATCCTTCGGAAGCTTTACCGCGTTGGGCACGGAATCGAATGGAATATCCGGAGCGCCTTGGGCGAAAAGCGCCAGCGGCGCGCACAGGAAAAACGCGATGACGAGCGAAAGCTTTTTCATCTGAACCTCCCCAGTTCTCTAGTAGTGGACTCCGCATTCGCACGAAATACGTGCCTGGAAGCGTCGAGCCCCTGATTTCTATTCAATGATTTGGCATTGATGCGAACTTCGGGAGGATATATCGCTTTGTCCGGCCAGCGCCAGTAGAAAAGCGTTTTGATTCCAGTAGCGCCCGCCTTCAGGCGGGCAGTATTCGCGATTGGAAAGTGCCAACCTGAATGTTGGCGCTACAATGGACCGTCGGAATGCGCAATCGAGGTGAAATTCATGTCCCAGGATTATCTGCTCAAAACGGAGCCTTCGGAATATTCCTTCGCCGACCTCTTGCGAGACGCGGCGACCGAGTGGGAAGGCGTGACCAATCCCACGGCGGTAAAGAATCTGCGCGAAATGATTCCCGGAGCGCGCCTGATCATCTACGAGACAGGGGCGCGCAAGAGCGCCGTCGGAACCGCAACCGTTGTTTCCGTGGACGCTTCCGATCCCAAAAATCCCAAAGTCAAAATCAAAGCGGGAAAAGCAATTGCAAAACCGGTTTCCCTCGAAGAAATCAAAGCGAACAAGCTTTTTAAGGATTCACCCCTCGTCCGCATGGGCAGGCTCTCCGTCGTGCCCCTCACGAAGAGGCAATATGCGGTTTTGGCAGGCAGTTGAAAATTCAGGCTACGCGCCCTCTTATCAACTATCTCTTTGTTTTGGAAATTGAAATGGCACGCGCCCACAATGAAGCCATGAAATTTTCGAATACAAGTTCAGCGGCTGGTTCCTTGAAGTCTCCCTTTGTACCACCCTTGGCGTTAGAGAGCAGCAGACACGCCGAATCGTAAAGTCCTTCCCTCACTAGTTTCGTCAGTAGAATCTCGTATCGTTTCGCGTATGATGCCTCTTCAAATTCAGGGAAGACCTTGAAATGCGGTTCTCTGGCCGCCACGGGGCGCAAAGATCCTGGAGCCTCTTGGAGCAACATCAAATATCCAAGCCAGGGACGTGCAGAAGGCTTGAAGGCCCCCTCGCGAAAGGCTGCCCAGATATCGCAAGCGCTACCGATCGCTTCTTCTGTGCGGTTATTGTAGTTATTCCCGAATGACCCAACCTGAGATTTGAATTCGATACCCGCAAGCAGTTGCCCATCGGCGACAATCAAAAGGTCCCATTTCTTTTCAGGTCGGAACCAGCCAGGCAACTCAACTCGTGTGTCGCAATAAACATGGGCCTTAGGTAGGCCATTCTCACAAAGATATTCGCTCACCAGGGATACGAAGCCATTCATCTGACGACCGCCGGTCACCGCTGTTCTGGCGCCAGAATCGCGAGTACCCGATGTTAGTCCTTGCTTTTGTGCCTGCGATTCGCGAGTACTCCAAAAATGTCGAATTGCCTTGCGAAGTCTTTTTTCGAGTTCTGGATTGAGAGCCATTCTGAAGTTATTCGCCTAGAGCCGTGTTTATTTTTGCGGTGCTAAATAGTGAGGCGGTTTCCTCTTCGATTCGCTTTCTTGCAAGCTTGAAATAATGGCTATCTATTTCAAATCCTATGCTGTTTCGACCCCACTTGGCGGCTGCTACTGTGGTTGTTCCCGTCCCCAAGAATGGGTCGAGCACTACGTCGCCCACGAAACTAAACATGCGAATTAATCTTTCGGCCAGTTCACTTGGATATGGAGCCGGGTGATGTTTGGTCGACGCACCCGTCAGGCCACTCCATATTTGCTGGAACCACTTTTTATGGTTTTCAGAAGAGATTATGCTGAGAATTTTTGTCGGGATGTCCGGCGTCCGATATCCGCCCGGCTTTCGTTCCATCAAGATAAATTCAATATCGTTCTTAATTACTGCATTGGGCTCGTACGGTTTCCCAAGGAAACCAGATCCGCCTTCCACTTCGTAGGCGGCATTAGAGATCTTGTGCCAAATAATTGGCGCCAAATTGTCGAAACCCAGCTTCCTACATTGCTCTTGAATCGATGCGTGGAGTGGAACTACCGTATGCCGGCCCGCATTTTCTCGGCGGGACAGACACACGTCACCTACTACGCAAACTAATCTGCCTCCTGGGACCAGGGCTCGAAAAGCCTGCTTCCAAACCGTATTCAGTTCATTAAGGAATTCGTCGTAGCCCTTCACATGTCCAAGCTGGCCTTCAGACTCTCTATATTCCTTGAGCGTCCAATATGGGGGAGAAGTGAGCACTAGGTGAACACTTTCAGGCTCAAGATTGACCATTTTTCGCGCATCGCCACGATAAATCGAATGGGTAGTCGGAATGCTTTGTACCGCTCGTTCAATAAGAGCCATTGCCTTTTCGTCTTTGGCCAGTCGTGGAATGTCCTTCTGAATATCTTCGATGGGTAATATCTGTGGAGGAACGAAATCATTCATGTTTATATGGTCCGTGAGTGTTGCTTCGCACTGAAACGGACCAAGTGGCATTTTGAGCGGCAAACTCATCTCGACGCAGCTTTCCTCAATCTAAAAGTTATTGTATGAGAGCCTAATTTGATAAGTGGTGTCAAGAGATAGCCATCACAATGCTTGCCAGCCGGCGCAGCGATTCCGTGTACGGCGCGCGGGCCACGCCGCGTTCGCAAATGATCGCGGAGATGAGACGCGCGGGCGTTACGTCAAACGCGGGATGCGCCGCAGGAACATCCGGCGCAATGCGCACGCCGCGGATGTGCGTTACTTCCTCTGCGGAACGCTCTTCGATGGGAATTTGTTCTCCCGAAGAAATCGTGAGATCGAATGTGGAAACCGGCCCGGCAACGTAAAACGGCACGCTGTGTTCGCGCGCCAGGACAGCGATCTGATACGTCCCGATCTTGTTGGCCGTGTCGCCGTTGGCCGCGATGCGGTCCGCGCCTACAACCACGGCGTCCACCTTTCCTTGCTTCATGAAATGTCCCACCATGTTGTCGGTGATCAGCGTGAGCGGCACGCCGCCTTCGTGCAGTTCCCACGCGGTGAGCCGAGCGCCCTGCAAGTAGGGACGCGTTTCCGGCACGAACACGCTCAGTTTGTGGCCCTCTTCGATCGCCACTCGAATCACGCCCAGCGCCGTGCCGATTCCCGCGGTCGCGAGAGCTCCCGCATTGCACTGCGTCATCACCTGCCCCGTCGCGGGCATCAACTTCGCGCCGAAGCGGCCAATCGCTTCGTCGGTCGCTCGCTTTTCTGCATGAATGGCGCGCGCTTCTTCCACCAGGGCGCGCCGCAACGCATCGAACGGCGTGTTCGCCGCCGAGAGTTGCTCGAACCGGCGCGTCATGCGTTCGATGGCCCAGAACAAATCCACGGCCGTCGGCCGCGTTTGCGCGATCGTGCGGCAAATGCCCGGAAACTCCGCGCGAAGCTCATCGAGCGTGCGCGCGCTGGAACGCTCGACGCCGAGCGCCACCCCCATCGCCGCCGCCACGCCGATGGCCGGCGCTCCCCGAATCACCATGTCCTTGATCGCCGCCGCGACTTCGCGATAGTCCGTATAGGTGTGGTGAATTACTTCTCCCGGCAAGCGGCGCTGGTCGAGCATGACCACACCCTTGCCGGTCCATTCAATGGGCTGCGCAACATTCATAGTGCTGGAGGATGCCCCCGATGAGATTTTTCCGCAACTAGGACGGGCTTCAGCCTGTCTGGTTTTGACTTTTGCCGTGCCGGCAGAACTCAAAAGAAGACAGGCTGAAGCCCGTCCTACTCTTTAACGATGCGACCCGCTGGCGATATAAATCAAAAAACCGGCGAGTTGCAAGCCATTGTATCCGAGATGCACAAAAAAACTGGCCGCCACGGTGCCGGTCCGCGCGCGCACCCACGTGAGCACGACGCCCACCAGAATCAGCAACGCAATCTGTCCCAACGCGCCGCCCAGTTGCGCCGCGTGCATCAATCCAAAAAGTATTCCTGTAATCACAATCCCTGCGGGCACGCCCAGGCGCCGCGCGATCACCGGGTAAAGAAACCCGCGAAAAATGGTTTCTTCGACGAGCGGCGCAACCAGCACGCCCAGTATGCCAAACAATAAAATGCTCACGCGCGCCTGCAAAAGCTGTTCGATCGGCAGTGTCTCTTTCGAATTGAGAAATCCGCTGGCAAAGGTTACCACCACCGCCAGCACCGCGCCGCCCGCCAGAAATTGCACCGCCGGGTGCCGGATTGTTCCCGCGACGGGCGGAGATATGTCGCGCCACCCGATCGACTGCCAGAACGGCGCTTCCGTTCGAGCACGCACCATCAGGTAAAGGTACAGGATCGCGAGCCCGTCCAGCACCGCCTGGCTGATGAGCACTACGACCGATTTCGCGGTGCTCATGGTCGTCCCAAATACATCGTTCGAATTCGCTCCGAAAAACCGCACCGCGACCTGAGCCATCCCCCAAGTGACCACAACGCTGCCAATGAGCCCAAGAATCACGAGCAGCGCCACTTCAAGCCAGCCCCATGGCACGCGCAAGTCGTCGGAGATTCCCGCACCAAACGCCGGAACGCGCGGGGGAAGAGGAATCTCGGGAAAATGCTGCGGCGCGGGCTCTAGCGGCTCCAGGGAGAAGGATTCCACGGTGGACGGCGGAGGTTCTTCCGCAGCGCTACCCAACGGCTCATTGGAACGAGCCCTGGCAGGCGCTGCACCGGACGAACTGTGATCTTCGTAGGCCATTTCAGAGTGGCAAGGCGCTATCGGGGGCACCGGCGCGCAAGAACACTACAATCACTGTAGCGGCAGTTTTCCCGGTGCGCAAGTGGGGGAAAACGGTTCCCACTTCGCGGCCGTGTGGGCGCAAAGTACTGAGATTCCGTCCAATTTTCGCGAGGATTTCTGAGCTTGGTGCGGATTTCCCCGGGATTCAGGAGCGCCGTGAGGGTTTCTTGCCTCGCGCGATTTTCGCGAGCGCCCGGGAATAGGCGCTGATGGTTTCCGGGACGGCCTGGCTGAGGACAAACTGCCCTTCGCGGCGGCAGGCGATCAGGCGCGCTTCGCTCAGAATTTTCAGATGGTGGGAAACCGTCGCGGGAGTCACGCCGCGCATCGATACGATCTCGCCGCAAGTCATGCGTCTGGTTGCGGAGATGGCCTCGAAGATTCTGAGGCGCGTCTCGTCGGCCAGGGCTTTCGATATTTTTTCAATCTCGGAGCGGTTCATGGATTGATCCAAGTGTAGCGAAAGCACCGTCTCGGACGCCAGCCGGAATTCCGTCTTGCCGAAAGAAATATCCGAAAAACCTGCATCCAATCATTTCGATAGTCATCTAAGTATCGAAATCATTGGATGCTGGCTTGGGCAGTTGCGATGCCTGCGATGAATGCCAGCCGGTAAATCGAAAAGCAAAAGGAGACGCACATGAAGAGACTCGAGGGAAAAGTAGCGGTGGTAACGGGCGGGAACAGCGGCATCGGCCTCGCGACAGCGAAACGCTTGCAACAAGAAGGCGCGCGAGTGGCCATCTCGGGCCGCAGCAAGAAAACATTGGACGAAGCGGTGAAAACAATCGGAAACGGCGTGGTGGCCATCCAGTCGGACGTCGCCAAACTCACCGACATTGACAAGCTGTTTGCCGAAGTGTCGAAGAAGCTCGGCAAAATCGACGTGTTGTTCGTAAACGCGGGAGTTGCCAAGTTCGCGCCGCTTGCCGATACGCCCGAAAGCAT
>PMOP01000513.1 GCA_003161495.1 Acidobacteriota bacterium
GTGGGGACCTACCTTCCGCTGCTGATGATTGTCGGCGTGGCGTTTCTCCTGTGGTCGCGGCAAGGATCGGTGACGCATTTTACTTTGGCCGCGATGATTCCGCACTGGGATTGGGACACGGTGAATTTCTGGCCGCAGCTGGCGTTTGCGTTTGCGGGGCTGGAACTCGTCTCAGCGATGAGCGAGGAAGTAAAAAATCCGCAGAGAGTATTTCCACGCGCGATTTTCGCGTCGGGCGGGCTGATCGCGCTCATGTATATCGCGGGGACGGTGGCGGTGCTGGTGATGCTGCCAAGCGAGATCGTCGATCCGAAAAGCGGAGTGTTTCAGGCCATCACGGAAGGCTCGACCGTGTTGCGGATGGCTGCGGCGGGCGTGATTGCCGCGCTGTTTGTGACTGTGGGCAACGCGGGCGGCGTGGGCTCAACCGTCGCGGGGATCGCACGCATTCCGTTCATCGTGGGGATTGACCGGTATTTGCCGGCGGCGTTTGGAAAAATTCATCCGCGATGGAAGACGCCCTACATTTCGATTCTGGTGCAGGCGGGAATTTCCGGCGTGATTTTGCTGGTCGCGCAGATCAATGAGAATACTCGTGGGGCGTACCAGATTCTCGTGGACGCCGCGACGATTCTCTATTTCATTCCGTTTATTTACATGTATGCGGCGGCCATCAAGCTCTACTCGCGGCCGGACCGTAGCGAAAATCGCTCGGCGGTGGTGATTCCGGGCGGAAGGCTGGGAGTATTGGTTGCCGGAGGATTGGGGCTTCTGGTTGTCTGCGCCGGAATTGTGTTGTCTTTTATTCCGCCGGGCGATACGTCCAGCAAAATTCTGTTTGAAACCAAGCTGGTGGCCGGGACGGCGCTCTCCGTATTTCTCGGATTAATTTTGTACTATCGCGGGGCGCGGTTGCGCGCGAAGTAGGACGAGCTTCAGCCTGTCTGGTTTTGAATTTCGCTAGCGCGGCACGAAAAGCAGACAGGCTTAAGCCCGTCCTACTTTGCGGAATATCCGGTATTGCAAACGTTGATGGAAATCTGCCATCGTTAGGGTGTCTGGAGGCGAATCCATGGCCACAAAAAATAAACTGAGAAATGCAGCGGTATCGATTGGTTCCGCGGTGGGCAGGGCGGACGGCACAGCTCACAAGGCTGTAAAAAAAGCCGCCAAAGCAGCGCACGTAGCGAGGCAGGAATTAAACCAACTGTCCAATCAAGTGGAGCAACTGAAGAAGCAATTGAAGAAGAGCACCAAGCGTCTGCAGAGCGCGTTGAAATAGCGCGGCAACCCGCTCGCAGGAAAAATCCGTAAAGCAAAAACTGGCCGGTGGCAATTTGGCTGAAGCCGGGACTGTGGCTATTGGCACCCGTTCGCGTTCAGCTCTTTCAATTTTTCCTGCCCTTGTACGTCCCCGGTATTCGACGCTGCCGTCAGAAGCACGCGTCCCTGCTCGCAGCTTTTCGGAACGCCGTCGCCACGAAGGTATAGATCGGCAAGAATTACCGCAGCCGTGGAATTGTCGTTTGCCACGGCAGCCCACAACAGGCGCGCGGCCTTCGCGCTGTCTCGAACTCCATTCGTCCCGCGCAGAGCTGCCAGCGCAGCCGCCAATTCCGATTTGCCCGCCTCCAGCGCCACCTCGGCATGCTGATCGGCAGCGCTCATATCGGGCCCAGTGCCTGCGGAAGACTGCGGCAACGGGCTGGCGATTATGCCATCGGTTTTCGAGGCGTTCACAAAAGCGCTCGCATGAGAGGTCTCGCCGTTTGGAGCGGGAGGCACATCGGGATGGACGGAGGCCGCATCGCTCTGAGGCGCGGGCGTGTTAACGGAAACGGAAGGTGCGTCGCTTGCCGTTGCGGATGCTGGATCGGCGGCAGGCTCGGTAGTCTGCGGCCCGGATTGAGAGTCAGGCAGCAGTACGGAATGCACCGCGGGTTGCACTCCTGATTTCCCGACTCGGAGGCCATAGACAAACACCGTTACCGCCAGCGCGAAACACAAGACGCCGGACAGAATCCAATAGAAGGCCGATTCTCGCCACCAGGACTTGGCCGTGGGATGCGATAAGTAAAACTCCGAGGCGGGAGGAATAGCAAAAACCGGCTGCACTTCCATGAGTGTTTGCACGGCAAGAGGGGCAGGCGCTTCTTCCGCTTTCGCCATGGCCGGCGGAGGCGCGGAGAAGTCTTCCTCGCCAGCGGCCACGGGCAAGCGGGTTTGATTGGTCCAATTCGACAGGTGTTCGCGGGCGCCGGCAGAGAGGGAAGTGAACCTCAGCCCGCAAACGGTTTTCATTTCATTGGTCCAGACCACTTCCCCGGCGCCTTCGATGCGGCTGTGGCCGCGCAGGGACAACAGGAAATTTATGGTCTCATCCTTGCCCACGGGAGCCACGGCATGAAAGGACAGGCCGCCGTCGGAGACATCCAGAACGAGGCCGCCGTTTTCAGGGCCCATGCCGATATAGGCGATCTCCACGAGTTTGATTCGTGGAGCTTGACGGCGGTCGGGAATCGCTTGAGAGGATGCGCGCATTTGTACTATTAACCCTATCCCAGTTGAGACGTGAATCGCTGTACTTTTTTGATCAGTAAGGCGGCGCCCGGTTCGCAGGCCGGATTCCAGCCGAACTGAAGCGTCCACTATCGTGCTGAAAATCCGGCGCGTCAAAGGAGAATGTAGCCGAATTGTCCGAAAAGTATATCGGGCGATTTCCGGCGACATATGCGCCCATTTCATAGTTGGCCGGATGAGAAGGGCTCGGCGACAGGGAGCCGGGCTACAATGCAGGCTGCTGTGTAACGCAAAACGCAAATTTTGATTGAAGTGAAACGCGTGACACTCACTTTCGACAACGGGCCGACGCCGGGGATTACCGAGCGCGTGCTTGACGTTTTATCCGCGCGGCGGATTCAAACCACGTTCTTCGTCGTTGGCGAAAGGCTCGCGGCGCAGGGCGGACGGGCGCTGGCTGCCCGAGCGCACTCCGAAGGCCATTGGATCGGCAACCATTCCTGGACGCACAGCGCGCCGCTCGGCGAAAAACCCGGCGCGGAATATGCCCGGAGAGAGATTGAAGAAACGCAAAAATTGATCGGCGAGCTTTCGCATGCGGACAAATTGTTTCGCCCGATGGGCGGCGGCGGCGCGATCGGCCCACACTTGTTAAGTCGCGCGGCGCTCGAGCTATTGCAACAAGGGAAATATACGTGCGTCTTGTGGTCCAGCGTGCCGGGAGATTGGAAGGATCAAGACGGCTGGGTCGATCGATGCCTTTCGGAAATAGCGGTGCGCGATTGGACCGTTGTGGCGATCCACGATGTGGAAAATGCGGCCTTGCCGCGGCTTCCTGAATTTCTGGACCGGCTGGATGCATTGGGCGTCGAATTCCTCCAGGACTTTCCGGACGATGTCGTAATCATGCGGCGCGGCGAGGGGATCTCTCCCCTGCTTTCGCAAATCATGAGGTAAGGGACGTGGCCGCGATTGGCGGCGCGGAAGCGTTTGTGAAAATTAAAAGCATCCAAATACAGATCTCGGCGCGATTTTTGCTCACCTGCGGCAAGCGGCAAGTTTCCGAAAATTGAACATTTAGGGTACTTTTCCTATTTGCAAAAAAGGCCTCATTTCGAGGAGGGGAAAATCATGGATAGAAAGCTGATGCGTGCGGGAGTCGCACTTTTGGCGATGGTTTCGCTGTTGCCTTTGCCGGTCCTGGCGCAGGATCAGTCGGGAAACGCACCGGCGGCGCCTGCGCCGAATTCGACTCAACCTGATTCGCAAGCCGCGCCCTCCGGCGCCGTTCCGCCGCGAACGGTGGACTTGAAGCTGGACTATTCGGCCGGAAGAAAATGGTTTCCCGGCATCGTGGGGCCGTACACGCCGGTGAAAATCGCCGAGCCGTCGCTCACAAATTCTCCGCGCATCGAACAATTGCTGCAGGGCGGCAAGCTGATGCTGAGCTTGCAGGACGCCATCTCGCTCACGCTCGAAAATAATTTGGCGATCGACGTGGAGCGCTTCACGCCGTGGCTGGACGAAGTCAATTTGCTGCGCGCCAAATCGGGGATTAACGGCCTCGTTCCATTCGATCCTGCCGTGACGGGCAATCTGAACATTCAGGATTCGGTCACGCCGCTTAATAACCCATTATTCGCGGGAATTATTCCGACAGCGACCACGACGCTCTCGATCACAGCGCCCCCGGCTCTTGTTCAGCATATAGGCAACGTGAATTTTCAATACAGTCAGTACTTTCCAACAGGGACTGAGTTTCAAGCGGGCATGACCAACAATCGCAATTCCACCAACTTTGGAGCTTTTAATTTGTACAATCCTTATTTGCAGTCGGCTCTAACCGTGACGATTACGCAGCCTCTGCTTCGAGGATTCGGGATTCTTCCGAACACTCGCCTGATTATCGAAGCCAGGCGCACGATCAAAGTTGGTTTGTCGCAACTCGAGCAGCAAGTGATTGCCACGACCACGCAAGTGTCCAACGACTACTGGGAACTGGTGTACGCGCGTGAGAACGTGAAAGTGGAAGAAGCGGCGCTGGGAGTTTCGCAGCAGCTGTATGACGAAAATTCCAGGCGGCTGCAAATCGGCACGCTCTCCTCGCTCGATGTGCTGACGGCACAATCGCAAGTCGCTTCCGACAAGCAGGCCCTCGTTCAGGCTCAATCCGTGCAATTGCAGGATGAAACCACGCTGCTCAACGACATCACCAGGGACCCGCTGGACTCGCCGCTGCTCCGCGCGGAAATTATTCCGACCACAATGATTTCCACGCCGGACACGGGCGAGAACGTGCGGATTGAAGACGCCGTAAAAGAAGCGTGGGAGAAACGCCCGGAATTGCGGCAGGCGGCGTTGAATCTGGAAAACGCAGGAACGGACGTGAAAGCCACCAAAAATGAACTCCTGCCGTCCGTTAATATTTTTGGGCAGTACGTCGCCAGCGGACTTGGCGGAGTCCAGACAGCCACGTTGACAAATCCAACCGGTGATTTTTTAGCCGGCCTGCCCGTCGTGAATTCCGCGGGCGTTCCTGCGCCTGATCTTTTTCAGTCAACGGCGGTCACGACTTCGACGCCTGTCGTTTTTCCAGGCGGCCTGGGTCAGGACCTCGGCCGCGTGTTCCGCGGAAATTATTCGTCATTCGAGGGAGGGATTAATTTTACATTGCCGATTCGCAATCGCGCGGCGCAAGCGAACAACGCGCAGGCGTTGCTCAACGAGCGGCTGCAAAAAACACAGTATCGCCAGGAACAAAACACGATTTTCGTCGGCGTGCGCAATGCGCTGATCGCCATGCAGGAAGATCGCGCCTCGCTCGCGGCCGCGGAAGAGGCGCGAAAGCTGGCCGTTCAAACGCTCGCGGACGAGCAAGAGAAGTACCGGCTGGGGGCATCCACCAGCTACAACGTGGTGCTGCGATCGCGCGACGTCACGACGGCCGAGGGCGTGGAGCTGCGCGACCGAATTAACCTGCTCGAAGATGAACTGAAATTTAACCTGGCGATGGGGCGCACGCTGGAAGTAAATCAAATCAGCTTGGCGGATGCTTTGAAGCACTAAAGAAGAAACAACCGCGCGCATTTTAAATTTGGAGTTCCTCAAAACGTAAATTAGTAGCGCAGATTTTGTGGCGCCGGCGTCCCGCCGGCGATTTTGCGCTGCGAAACGAGTAAAACCACCGGCGGGACGCCGGCGCCACAAAACCTTGCTCCGCTCAAAGAGATTTCCTACCAGGTGTTCAGCTTAGAAACCTTCTTCGATGAGGCGCGCGATGCCGATTTGCGATTGCGCGGCTTCCCCGCGCGTATCAACTAAACGCTCCACGTATTTTGCGAGGATGTCGCATTCGATGTTTACGGGATCGCCGACTTTCAGGGACGACAAATTCGTGTGCTCGTAGGTGAAGGGGATGATGGCGGTTTCGACGATGTTGTCGTGCCATCCTGCGACGGTGAGGCTGATGCCGTCGAGCGCGATGGAGCCTTTCATCGCTATGTAATGCGCGAGATCGGCGGGAACTTGCACGCCGAACCACCAGCTCGCGCCTTCGGCTTCGAGGCGCGCGACGCGGCCTACGCCGTCCACGTGGCCCTGCACGAAGTGGCCGCCGAG
>PMOP01000366.1:0-3985 GCA_003161495.1 Acidobacteriota bacterium
CCCGAAAACGCATTGAAGAACGAGAATGCCCCGGCGTTCAGCACTCCTTGGGAATCCTGGCTGACCACCCAGGCGATCGGTCGCGGCGTCACCGTAGAGACCAGCAGCTTGTAGCATTCCTTGCCCGGGATATCCTTGAAATCGAACAACATGTTAGAAAGTCCTCCATTCCCAAATTGAGAGCATAGCTTACAACATGGGCGCAGGATGGGCCACGCCGTACGAAGACAAATGCGTCAAGCAACAGGAGGATGCAGGGCCTCCTTCAGCACAATTGGTAGAGATATTAAGAAACTTGGTCCGGTTAATTGATTGACTACACGCTTGGCACGTGCTACACGTATTATACGTGATTAATGAGGATTTTTATCTATGCCCCCTCCAAAGGACAATGAAAAGCAGAACCTGACCATATGCCTGGATCGGCAAACCATCCGGATGGCGAAGATTCTGGCCGCCAAGCGGTCCACATCGATTAGCGGCTTGCTGGCTCGTCAAATAGAGATCCTGGTCGGCGAGGAAGAGGCCTATGAACGCGCGGAGCGGCAGGCCATGTCGCTGCTGGACCAGGGTTTTCACCTGGGCGGCGTAATTCGGGCCAGCCGGGATGAACTGCATGAGCGGTAAGACGTTCATCGACACAAATGTTTTGATCTACGCGCACGATGTCGATGCAATCGCGAAACACGATGTCGCCAAAACCGTGTTACGGCAGCTCTGGAGCGAGCGAACAGGCGTCCTGAGCATGCAGGTGCTGCAGGAATTTTACGTGAACGTCACGCGAAAGATCGCGTCACCCTTGCCCAAGGATTTAGCGCGCACGGTGGTGCGCACTTATGAACCCTGGTGCACGGAAACCACTCCAGCCGAAATTTCCGCGGCCTTCCGCATCGAGGATGATTCGGGCATCGGATTCTGGGATGCGCTGATTGTCTCCAGCGCCGTCAAAGGCGGCGCGGCGCGAATCCTCTCCGAAGATTTGAACGCTGGACAGCAGATCGCCGGAATTCTGATCGAAAATCCCTTCGGTGGAATTTGATTGCCAGTCGAAATCACACGTTGCCGGGATTGGCGATCTACTCGATTCCCCTGAGAAACTTTCGGCAGCTGTCCGGAAAAAACTTCTCGACAGCCCTCCTCCCTACAGAAAGCTGGATTCATTCAATTTGCGCAAGTGGCTGAGATTGCGGGACTTCTAACTTTGGTTCACTCTTTTCTCGGGTTGGACCTGGGTGTGCACTTACCCCAATGCCCTCCCAAAATCGAGGAGGATATCGACCATGATGGGGAAATTTCTGATGGCAGCTTCTCTCGCGGGATTCTTACTGGCGGCTTCGGCGCACTCCCAGGGTATGCAACAGCAATCTCAACCCGACCAGCAGCAAGCCGCCCAAGTGCAATCGGTGACTGGAAAAGTAACGGCGGTTGAAACAGGCGGCAAGGCTTTTTCACTGGAGGTAAATCAGGGCAGCGATAAGCACCCCATGCGTTTTGTGGTGGACAAGACTACAACGGTGCAAGGCCACGTGGCCGCGGGAACGACGGCCAGCGTAGATTATCAGCCGGATGCAAATGGTCAACTCGTAGCACTAGCCGTTAAGGAGCAATCGCAACAATCGCAGTAGCCACAATGGAAATAGAAGCGGTAGGGCCGCAGCAATGGAAATGTCTAAAGTGGATCAACGGGCGAAATCGTCTGCTCCGATTTCGCCCGTTACATTTTGCGAATTTTGTGGCTTGAAGTCTTGTAAAGACCCATTCGTTTTGTGCGCAAAAAGTTGACTAATATGCGGTTACGCCTTTACATCGAGCGAGACGCATGCTAATTTGTTTTCCCGTACCGCCATCGTAGCGCCAGGCGGCTGGGCCACTGCTAAACGACCCTTCAGCAATTTTGTCGCGAAACAAACCTTCCCGGTTAAGCGGAATCCGTCTCTGCCGATGTGTAGATAATCGGCTTGGTGTAGGCAAATTTCGTGGACGGGGCCACCCAGCAGCAACATGGCGGAGGCCAAAAAGGGGAAATCTTGCTTAAACTGCGCAAAGTCGAACTGGTAGGCTTCAAATCATTTTGCGAAAAGACGCAAATCACTTTCAGCGGCAGCGGGCTTACCTGCATCATCGGCCCCAATGGCTGCGGCAAGTCCAATATTGTGGACGCGATTTCGTGGGTTCTGGGCGAGCAAAGCCATAAATCGCTGCGCGCCGAGCGGATGTCTGATTGCATTTTTAATGGGACTGCCAAGCGGCCTCCCTTGGGTCTGGCGGAAGTCACGCTGACCCTGATCGATCCGGAACTCGCCGAGGCAGCGGAATTTGTGCTGGGGCCTCAGCAGAGCGATGCGGCGCCTGGACCTGTGGGCGTTCCTGACAGCGCTTACGGGGCAACGGCCAACTCTTTCAACACAGAGGACACAGAGAAAAGCGAAGAAACGGCCGAACCCGGAGACAACGTTGACCCGCGAGATGCGCTTGCGGAGAGCGAAGGTACAAAAGAGCCGGCATTCCTGAAGAAAAAGCGCGCGACGGCGGAAAAACACGCGATGAATTTGAAGCCGGGCGAGGTCGTCGTGGGACGGCGACTGTATCGCTCCGGGCAGAGCGAGTATCTCATTAATGGCCGCGTTGCCCGGCTGCGCGACATTCAGGATTTGTTCATGGGGATTGGGCTTGGTCCGGACTCCTACGCCATCATCGAGCAAGGACGCATTGGCCAGATTCTAAGTTCCAAGCCGACCGACCGGCGCGCCATCATCGAAGAAGCCGCCGGCATTACAAAATTCAAAACGAAGCGACGCCTCTCGGAAGCCAAACTGGAATCCTCCAAAGTGAATCTTTCCCGCGTTAACGATATCTACGTCGAAGTCGAGAAGCAGCTTGCATCCCTGAAGCGGCAAGCCTCGAAGGCTCGCCGTTACGCGGAAATCCGAGAACAGATGCGCGGTTTGCTGCGACAAGTTCTGGCAAGCAAGGCGAAGGAATTGGATCTTGAGGCCGATCGGCTGTCGGGACTTGTAGGCGGAATCTCGCAGCAGGAATCCCAGGAAGCCCAATCCGTAAATCAATGGGAAGCGGAACAAGAAAAGCTCTCTTCGCGCACGTACGAACTGGAAGGCGAGTTGCGTCAGCATCAGAATATTCTCGGCCAGACGGCGCTGGAACTCGATCGCAGCGAGAATCGAATTCTTTTCAATCGGCAGCGCACCGCGGAATTGACCGGCCGGCTGCAGCAATTGAGCGTGGAAATCGAACAGGGCGCAGTACAGGCTGCTGAGGTTGAGGGCCGCGCCACCGCGCACGGCGAATCGGTCTCGTCAATCAAGGGCGATGTGGCGCGCGTCGAAGCGATCCTGACAAGTTTGTCCGCGGCCACCGCCGAAATTTCCGGCGCGAACGATTCCGTCGAGGATCGCATTGCTTCGCTGCGCCGCGCCGCCGCTGAACTCGGCGAGGAACTGACGCGCTTGCACGGAGATCAGGCGCAGGCCGAGCAAACCTACGCGCACTACACCGAAAGCGTGACACGCTACGAGGAACACGAGCAGCAATTGCTTGCGGAATCCCTGCATCATCGCGAACGCGCGCAAGCCGCCGATTTGCATTGGCAATCCGTGCTGGAACGCACCGGCCGCCTGGAAGAACTGGTGCGAAACGCGCAGGCGCGTATCACGAGCCTTCGCCACCAGCAGCAGGAAGCCACCGCGCAAGCCGGCGCCTCCCGCGATGCGCTCGCCAGCGGACGGGCGCGCCGCGCATCCGTCGAACAAATCCTGAATGACCGTTCCTACACGGCCGACGCGGTCCAGAAACTTTTTGCTTCGAGCCAAAACGGCGATGACTCCGCCGGATTCCGCGCCGTTGGCGTCCTCGCCGATTATGCGGAGGTCGGGCAGGAATACGAAAACGCCATCGAGCAATTTCTGCGCGACGAATTGGAGTACGTCGTCGTTGAAACTTTTGACGTGGCCCGCGCGGGCATTGCCAT
>PMOP01000366.1:4027-5293 GCA_003161495.1 Acidobacteriota bacterium
CCGTTCGAGATGGAACGCGAAACCGTTTCGCGCCTCGATCGTCTCGTCGAATTCCGCGATCCGCTGGGTCCGGCGGCGAAACAATTTTTGCCGCGACTGCAATCCGCATTCCTCGTGGAGCAATCCGCGGTGGCCGAGCGGCTCGCGCGCGAGAATCCCGCGTATTCCTTCGTCACGCCGGACGGCACGACCTATCAAGGCCGCGTCGTCAGCGGCGGCCGCCCTTCGGAAGCGGGTCCGCTCGGCATGAAACGCGAATTGCGCACGCTGGACGCGGAAGTGCTGCAACTCGAACGCGCGGCGTCGGAAGCCCGCGCGGCGCTGCAACACATCGAAGAAGAGCTTCACGCCAGCGAAGTAACTCTCGAGCAAGCCACCGCACAGCACGTCGAGTCGGAAAAACTCGCCGTGGCAGCCACTTTGCAACGCGACCAGGCGCGCGGCGACATGGTGCGACTCGGAATCGAATTGAGCGACTGCCAGACCGAGCTGGCCCGTTTGCGCAACGATGCCACTGCGGCGCAACGGCGCGCCGAATCCGCGCAACACAGGCGCGGTGAAGTTTCCAGCGCGCGCTCGGGAACGGAACAGGAAATCGCCCAGGCGATGGAGCAGCAAATAACCCTGCGGCAAACGGCGCAGGCAAAACAGGAAGACCTGGCAACGCGCCGGGCGGAAATGGCCGGGCTTGCGGAACGCCTCTCCAGCGCGGAAACCATTGCCGCGCGGATGGCACACGAACTTCAGGAACTGGTCGCGCGCCGATCGGCCTTGGTCCTGCAGCATGATTCCCTCGTGCAAGAGCAGGAACAGCTCGCCGCGCAGACAGCGGAACATCAAAAGCAAGTCGAATCGCTCCGCGCGGAAAAGCTGCGCCTCGAAGCGCGCGGCGCCGAGATGGAGCGGGAGTTCGACGCAACGCGCGTGCGCTCGACGCAAGTGGACGACAGCCTGCGCATGGCCCGTCAAAAACTCGGCGACTTCCGCGAAGAGCGCAGCAAACTCGAAATTGAGCGCGCGCGAAATGAATCGGAACGCGAGCACCTGCGCCTTTCGTGCGTTGAGGAATTGAACGCGCAGCCGGAAGATTTGATCGCGGAATTCCCCGCCCTCTTGACAGGCGAGGAACTGCGTTCTTCCGACGCGCAGTATCACGAACTGAAAATGCGCATCGAGTCCATGGGCCCCATCAACATGATGGCGCTCGAGGAATACAACGAGTGCGAGCAGCGCTTCGATTTCCTCGGCCGCGAACGCGCCGACTTG
>PMOP01000366.1:5309-5554 GCA_003161495.1 Acidobacteriota bacterium
GGCGGCGGAACCGGAGAGATGCGGCTCTCCGAACCGGACAGCTCCGGCGAGCCGGGCATCGACGTGGTGGCGCAACCGCCGGGGAAACGCCTGCAAAACGTGTTGCTGCTTTCAGGCGGCGAAAAAGCCATGACGGCGCTGGCGCTGCTCATCGCCATTTTCCGCTACCAGCCGAGCCCGTTCTGCATCCTGGACGAAGTCGACGCGCCGCTGGACGAAGCCAACGTCGGACGCTTCACCAAACT
>PMOP01000336.1:0-2573 GCA_003161495.1 Acidobacteriota bacterium
CCGGACGGCGCGCTGTGGTTCACTGCACAGAATTCGAACGTGATCGGGCGGCTGGACGTTGAAACCGGAAAAATCATCGAGTACGGCGTGCCGACGCAGGATGCGCACCCCTACGGCATTGTTGCGGCGGACGATGGCGGTCTCTGGTTTTGCGAATTGTCGGGAGGAAAACTCGGACGTATCGATCCGAGCGGAGCAATCCTCGAATACGCTCCCTCGGAGCAGCACGTGGGCCCGCGGCGTCTCGTAGCCGTAGGCGGCTCGATCTATTTCACGGACTTCGAAGGCGGGCGCCTGGGCCGGTTCACGTTTGCCGACAAGAAATTCAAATTTTGGGATAGCCCGTCTGGAAATCATTCCGAACCGTACGGTATAGCGGCCGATGCATCCGGCAAAATCTGGTATGAGGAAAGCAGCGCTGACACCAACAAACTGGTTCGCTTCGATCCTGCCGTCCAGGTATTCAGGACCTACCCGATGCCTGCGCCCAACTCATCCGTCCGAAACATGGCGCGCGACGCCAAGGGGCGCCTGTGGATGCCCCTTTCGCTGGCCGACAAGATCGCGGTTGTGGAATAGACGCCTTCCCGTAAACAATTCATTTATAATGACTTAGCTTCATTCAATCCAGGGATAGGCATAGGCTTCCGGTTCCCCCGCCCGACGTTCGAGTTTTGAGTGCTAGTACTAAAACCCCAGTCCCAAAATTTTGCACCGTCCAGCCCATTGAGCCAGCCACTTGATAATGTGAAGATGCTCATCGTGGGTTGGGGAGTAGCGCTGCGGGGACGACGGCCCCGAGAAATCGGGTACGTGAGCGCGCTACCCAGCCCACCAAAATTTCTCCCCGTCTGCCGGCATCGTTCGCTCGTCAACAACTCCAGAAAAATCTCGACACAGAGAACACAGAGAAAAGCGGAGAAATCGGCCTCGCTTATTTTTTCGCGAATGCCAGCTCCGTGTTCTCTGTGGATTTTCTCTGTGTCCTCTGTGTTTCAGGTTTTTTTCTGAATTGCCGATTATTTCAGATACGTCCGCACAATCTCAATCAAGTCGTCGGCGGCTTCCTCGGAGGATTTCGTTTTCCTCGGCATGTGGTTGCGGATGTGGTCCTCCATCAATTCGCCCATGAGGCTGTTGATGGCGCCGCGCGCGGCGGCCAGGCGTTGCAGAACCTCGGCGCAAGGCTCGTCCTGATCCAGGGCGCGCCCGACGGCTTCGAGCTGCCCCACGATTTTCTTGGTGCGGGTGAGCAGATCCAGCTTTTCTCTCGATAAATGTGACATTGGGGTTGGGTTGCCTACCCTATGGGGGTATAGTATCAGAGATTCAGGCGAGACACTGATTTATTTGAAGACTATGCGCCGTCGCACCGCTCAATTCGCGCTTTTGTTTCTGTTGCTGCCGGTGCTCCGCATGGCAATGCCGCTGCCCGTTCTGGGACAGGATGCGCCTGCGAATCAAACGATGCAGCAATCCGCGCCGGCCCCGGCGGATGATTCGTCTTCAAACGACGCGGCTACTCTTTTCCCACATTCGGACTCGAGCCGCTTCTGGATTTCCGGGCAGGTAAATTTCATCACGCAATGGCACCCGGCGTTTCATTCCCCCTACCAGGGGCCGAACAGCCTCACGCCCCAAGCGCAGGATGCCACTTCACGCGTGCTGACGCTCCTAACGGGCGTCGAGGCCAGCAGCACCACGGAATTTCTATTTGATGTGCAGGAGACCGGCGGGCACGGGATCGGCGAAGCCCTCGGCCTTGCGGGGTTTACGAATCTGGACGTGGTGCGCAATCCGACGCTCAGCAAATCTCCTTACGTGGCTCGCGTCATATGGCATCAAATTATTCCGCTCAGCCGCGAGAAAATGGACGCAGAGAGAACGCCGCTGTCGCTCTTCACGCAATTGCCGGTGCGGCGCCTGGAAATTCGCTTCGGAAAATTCAGCCTGGTGGATTTTTTTGATCTGAACATATACGGCACGGACAGCAATTTCCAGTTCATGAATTGGACGGTGGATAACAACGGCGCCTACGACTACGCTGCGGATACGCGCGGCTACACGTATGCCGCGATGGTGGAGTACGACGACCGCCACTGGGCCATGCGTTTTGCGGAAGCACTGATGCCCAAGGTGGCCAACGGCATCAATCTTGACGCCGATCTTGGCCGCGCGCGCTCGGAAAATGTGGAATTCGAGCTGCATCATTCCATCCTGCCGCACCGCGAGGCAGTCGTTCGCCTCCTCGGCTACGCCAATCACGCCAATATGGGCATTTACAGCGTGGCCATCGCCAATTTTCTTGCGGGCGACACGCCAAAACCGGAAATCACGGCGCACCCGCTCCAGACCACCACCAAATATGGATTCGGCGTAAACGTCGAGCAGCCGCTCACGGATTGGCTGGGCCTTTTCGCGCGATGGGGATGGAACGAAGGCCAGCACGAATCCTATGCCTACACGGAAGTAGACGAGACGGAGCAAGTCGGCGCAGGTGCGCTGGGAACGAAATGGAAAAGAAAGCTGGACCGCGCGGGCCTGGCCTTCATTTCCAATGGAATTTCGCGCGA
>PMOP01000336.1:2686-4416 GCA_003161495.1 Acidobacteriota bacterium
CATGTTGAATTTTGATTTTCAGTGGCGCGGGCTTCAGCCTGCGGGTTTTGGGCCTTGCAGGGACTAAGCCCCGCAGGCTGAAGCCCGCGCCACTGAAACTGACGTACCTAGCCGGCTTTTGGAGAAGGCTGCGTCGTGGCCGTGCCTGCAGACGCCGTGGCGAACGCAGGCGCCTTCGGAATGATAATCCAGGCGAGCAAATAAGCGATGGCGCCGCCAATAAAGCCGCCAGGCACCACCGACAACGCGACCCAGATGAGCCGCACCATCGTAGGATCGACGTCCAAATACTCCGCAATACCACCGCACACGCCCGCTATTTTCTTATCCGTGGCGGAAAGAGTCAGTTGTTTGCGCGAAGTCCTCTGCTGCTGACCGCCTCCGCAAGCGGAACAATAACTCGAAGAGTCGGTCATTTCTCTACCGCAATGTGTACAAAACATTTCGTCGCCTCCTGAAGACCGCAGTTAGAACGATGTCCACGTATCCGGCCTGCCCGGTCTCCCGAGGCTATTCTAACGCCACCTGTAAGGCTAAAGCCATCACTCGCAAATGTTACGCGGTCCCCGTAATTCAGGGGATTGTTTGCATTCCGCATCCCATCCACCGGGAAAATTGTCACGAACTGTGACAAATCGCCGCTATTTTTCGCCATGGCGCACTCGAATTTCTTCCCCAACGTGGTCGATTGAGCCCCATCATGCCGTCCAACTGGAGACCTCAACCGAAAACTGCCCGTTTTGGGAACACCAAGTCGCGATTTTTCGCCCAACATGCCATCCTTTTCTGCTTTTCTGCCTCCAAGGTCCCTTGTGCGCGTGACCTGCCCGTTGGTGCTTTCCTGTGGAAATTGCCAAATGCAGGAGGTCGAGGCGAGCAGGTGACTTTCCAACATAACCGCCTTAGAATGAACAGAATACATCGATTCTAGGAGCGCCTGAAGTTGAAATTCTTATTTCCACAGCGATTGTTTTTATGTGACTGGACCTGGCTAGACCCTTTGGGGTAGCATTAGGTGACCCCCAACACTTGAATCCTATCTCTGCGAGGCACGAAAATGACCATCGAAACCGAACGCCCAACATATCGCGGAGTGGTTTGCCTGCATTGCCAGGCCTCCATTCCCGTTCCTGCGATCGTAGGCGGCAGGCAGGGATCAAGCGACGGAATGGAAGCGTCCCAGCGGAATTCTCAAGTCTTCAATATACGTTGCCCCCATTGCTACAAGGAAAAGCCGTACCGGACCAGGGAAATTGTCGATTTTGAGGGAACTGCCGAAATGGCATTGGCTCCTTACTCCCCGCCTGCGATGCGCTGGTATCCGCAGGATGGAATGGTAAGAGCGGCTAAGGCCTGATCCTGATCCGTTCGATCTCCGTATTCCAGCATTCGCTCGTGGTGTGGCACCCGGTTACCTTAATCTCCTCCCCCTTGATCATTTCGGGACGCATGATTTTTGAAGGCGGAAGGCGTGGCGGCCTGCTCGTTTCAAAATGCTAGCGATCTCGAATTAAAATCCACCTGGAAAACACTGCTTAGCCTGTCGTGATGTAAACTCGCACATCTTCCGGCGTTAAGATACGGGTGCGTTCGAGAGGAGAGAAGAGTGAGCGGGTTTTTGAAGATTCAAATTGGAACTCTGGCGTTACTGAGTTGCTTCCCTTGTTCTCTGCTGGCCCAGAACAAGGCAGGCACGGCTGCGCCCGCCGCTCCCATTCGCGTCAAAGTCG
>PMOP01000062.1 GCA_003161495.1 Acidobacteriota bacterium
AAATTCGGCGACCTGGATTCCACGAAACCCGCGGGAAGCATCCGCATCCGGATCGAAACGATCGTCCACTACATGGCGAAATATTCGGACAACATCATTCAGAAGAAACTCGCCCTGCTGCCGCCCGATTGCCCGCTGCTTGAAAATAAAAATGAAAAAGCGCTGGCCAGTGTTGCTGGAAGCGATTAACGGGTTTGTAGCGCCGGCGTCTCGCCGGCATTTCTTTGTTTTTAGATAGTCCGTGAAAATTGCCGGCAAGATGCCGGCGCTACAAAATCTGCTAGCATCGCAAGGCGCGTTCATTTTCCCGCCTCGTCGCCGGACGTTCGAGTTTCCAGGCGAAACCCACCCGCAAGCCAATCGACTATAGGCAGGAAAACATTGAAGCGGCCTGTGTCGTGCGCATGATGCAGCAAGTGGTGCCGAGCCGCCGGGCGCAGCCACTTTGGCAGCCAGCCGCCCATGTGCGAACGCCAATGAATTTCTTCAAACGCGATGTAATAAATCGTGAAGCTGGCGAATACTCCGGCGGTCCATCCATTGTGAAAAATCCATAGCAGGAACAAAAAAGGCGCTCCATTAGCAAAAAAAAGCGCGACGACTCCCAACGGATTGCTGGAAAAATTGACGTACCGGGCCGCTTCCGGGGAGCTCAGCGTCGAGTGATGCACCATATGTTGCTCGCAAAAAACGCCGCGGCCCGCGTGCAAGACAAACCGGTGCAGGCAATATTCAAAAGCGTTGGCATAAAAAAAACCAAGAACGAAGCCGCCCAGAATACCCGCAATGGAAAAAGGAAAATACCGGAGGGAAATCCACACGAGGACGGAGCCGGACAAAAGCGCAGCCAGCAGGTTGTTCCTCTTGATTCTCAAACCCTGCGTTTTTCTTTCGGCACGAATTACGTCATCTGAAATCATCCCAAGAACAAGCTAACGCTATCTTCGATTTGCCGCAAGCGCGGCAGATCAAGCCGGCACAAATAGTGTCGATTGAAACGCTGGAATGTCAGACTGAAGAGTGGCGCAGGCTTCAACCTGTGGGGGTTAGTCCTGGCAAAGCCGAAACCCCAAAAGCTGAAGACTGTGCCACTCAGAGAAAATCCAATTTATATTCCGGGCTGCAAAGGCACACTCATTTCGGATGTCTTGGGACTTTCCGTTTCCATGCGCGTCAAGTAAATGACGAAGGGCGTGACTTCAAACGGCATTTTCTCGCGGTCCGGAACGGCTCCCATAGATTTCGCCTTCAGGAGCACCAGATGATCGTCCCACGGATCCATTTTGATGCGCCCGCCGAGAGGGAGCGCAACAATATGCTTCGCGGATTCCACTTCTTCGGATTTAGCGCCCACAGAAACCCTGAGCAGTCCGGCATCTCCTACGCGCGGGCTGATTAAGCTAGGAATTTCGCGGGCGCGATCCTGCAATTCGGCCATGAATATTTCCGCGCTCGCAAGCTGATCCTTGTACGGAGAATTTTTCAGCAGGTCCGCGGCCTTTGCGGCGGCCGCGGCGTCCTCTTCGGGCTGGCGCTCAAAATCAAAGTGCTGAAATATTTTCTGATCGCTGAATTGCAGGCGGTCGAAAAAAGCAAGCCGCGTGTCGACTTTTTTCCGGCCGGTCAGGATGTAGCCCATCTCCTTGGCTAGCATCGCGGCAAGGCTCGGCTCATCCGGCAATACGTCAATCAATCCACGGCTCAGCACGATAATGTGCCCCACGGAAAAGGATTCGATGGTGGAGGTCATCAGCACGCGGCACTGAATTTCAGGCTCGATGTCGATATTATTCGTGACCTCCAGGTTGTTCACCACCGTGGCCAGAACTTTGTCGATTTCGCCTTTCGGGGCGATCAGGCCGGATTGTTCCAGCTTGTCGATGGTGTTGTTGGCCGCCTGGTCGTTCCAGGCGCGCTGTTCCTCGACGGGCGAAAGATCGTTGTTCTTTTGCGCTTGATCGATCACCGGGGAAGCCGATTCGATAAGCACCTGGCTCAGCTCTTCTTCCTGGCGGGATCTTCCGGCATCGTATCCCCACAGCCTCGTCTGCGCCTTGTAGAATGGCCCGCCGGTGAACGGCGTTGCCGCCAGATTTTCCTCGGAATAAATAAACGCGGGCAGCCAGAGATCCGGTCCGGCGTTGACGCGCCAACTGTCGAAATGAAATTTTCGGCTGGAAAATTTGTGGCCGGCATAGGAACCGTTGAAGCGGACGATTGTGTAATCCCGGTCCTCCACCCAGATGCGCCCGACGAAGCTCCCTGAGCGCGCGTCTTTATTCGGAGTTACATCGAAGACGAGCGTGCGGACTTCCCCGAGAAATTCGCGGCGGACATACTCGAAATTGTAGTTCCGCGCATCGAGGCCATCGTTATCCAGATAGACCAACTGCAGAAACCCTGACGGAAGAAATTCCGCGCCGAAATCAAAAAGCTTGACCAAGCTGGCGGCCGAGCGAGGCAGCGATTCGCCGCCGGGCATGGGAAGCGGCTTGAGGTCGAGCCCCCTTGAAAAATCCGCGCGGCCGATGAAGTAGTGGTCGCCATCCGGAACCCAGTCGGTCTTATCTTCCGCATTCCTGACTTTCTGAATATAAGTTTCGACCAGGGGCGAGTGTTGCCGGATCATCGCCATTTCCTGTTTTTCGCGGGAAGTCACTTTGGAAACGATTTGCTCAAGCGCCCCGTTTGACAGGACGGACTGCTGTTGCGCGGCGAGAGGCGCGGAACAAAATAATACGGCTACAACCAAGAGTTTGAAGGTACGCATGACGCTCACCTCCCTGAAATCACAGGCCCGTTGAATTTTTGAGAACTCACACGAGCATTGGATACCATGGTTTCCATACAGGCTATTCAGCAAACCCCGTAGATAGCGATTCATAATCATTTAGGGCCCGCATTGGCGCGGCATCTGCCCGGGCGGGGACCGTTTCTCAGCGGGTACATGGTTCCATGTATTAGTAAGTCTTTAGCTTATTGGGCGATGTTCCATTTTGCACATTCGTGATAAAGTCTGCCGAGGAGAACCCTCCATGAAATCTCTGCGCTGGGCTTTTTTGATTTTCCTCGCCATTTTTCCGCTCAGCTCGCGCGCGCAGCAGGCAAACACTGATAAGCCGCTCACCGATACCCAGAAACTTGGCCAACGTGTTTTCCAGCAACGCTGCGCCATTTGCCATGCGCCGGCGAGGCCGGGATTCCAAATGTACGGCACGGCCCTGTACAAGGACCTCGTCAACGGCAGCGAAGACCCCATTAAGGAAATCATCCGCAGCGGATCGAGCAAAATGCCGGGATTCAAGCTGGGATTGCAACCCTCGGAAATTGACGCGATAGTCGAATATTTGAAAACGGTGCCGAAGCCGCCGAAGAGCACGGAACCGGCCACGGGCGGCTCGATGGGGCCGCTTGACTAGGAAAAAGGAGAGCCTGCGATGCATCACACACAAATTCGTGCGTCCATGAAAATCATCCGCGCCGCTTTCGCGGTGTTTGCGCTGGCGGTAATTCTTCCGCTGATGGCTCACGCATCTCCGGACGGCACGCTGCTGACCGGAACGGTGAAATCGGCGGATGGCGCGAGGATGAGCGGCGTAACTGTCTCCGCCAAAATGGAAAACGCGACGATCACCACATCCGTGTTTACGGACGAAGAGGGCTCCTATTATTTCCCGGCGATGAACGCCGGGCGCTACGAAGTGTGGGCGCAGGCGGATGGATTCGAGACGGCGCGCGGCGACGTGAATCTCGCGGCGACGAAGCATCAGGATTTCATTTTGAAAGCCGCGAAGAACTTTGAACAGCAACTCTCCGGTGACCAGATGCTCGCATCGTTGCCGGACGAAACTGCTGACGATCGCCGCCTGAAGCGCGTGTTCCGTAACAGCTGCACCAGCTGCCACCAGCCGAATTACATTCTGCAGAACAAGTTTGACGAAAAGGGGTGGACCGCGATTCTGGAAGTGATGAAGCGCGTCAACGTGGCCGGAGGTTACCTGGGCCCGAACAGTCCGATCGCGGCGCCCATTGATTTCCACGAGAAAGAACTTGCCGCGTACCTTGCGAGGGCACGAGGTCCGGAACCAAGCGCCATAAAAACTTTCAAGGTGCGCCCGCGGCCTAAGGGAGATTCGGCGCGCGTGGTCTTCACCGAATATGATGTGCCGCTGTTTGCCGCGAACGATGCTCCTAAACAATATGCGCTCAACAACGGCAGCGACTGGTTTCTGGGCACGCCTACATCCTTCTGGGGACAGCACGGAGTGCACGACGCGCAATCGGACCTCGACGGAAACATCTGGTTCTCGGTGAACGTGCCGAATCCGTACGCGAGTCTCGGACGTGTCGATGCAAAAACAGGCGAAGTGAAATTCTTCCGCGTGGACGGTACGCATGGACTTGCCGCCAATGGGCACGGCGCATATAGGGATGCACAAGGCCACATCTGGTTCAACATTGCTCCAGGCGAAGAAAAGGGCCCCGGACGCTTGATTGAAGTCGATCCTACGACGCAAACGCTTCAGGTTTATACGCCACCGAATACGATGGAAGGGCCGACGTTCGTCGCAGGAACCGTGGACGTGGACGGTAAGGGAAAGATCTGGGCTTCCACGTTTCACGGAGCCTCGCGTTTCGATCCCGTGACCAAGCAGTTCACCGAATACAAGTCGCCCACGTTTAAAAACGCCGACGGAATCGGAAACACCTACGGGCTGACCGCGGACGGCGACGGCAACGGCTGGTGGGCCGAAATGAATCTCGATATCGTCGCCAAGACCGACCTCGAGACGGGAAAAGTTTCTGAGATTAAAATTCCTCCGGTGCCGGGAATCAAAGAACAGTTCTCGCCGGAGGAAGTAAAGATGTATGAAGCGGCAGGATCCACATGGAATACGGCCACGCCGTGGGCCGAGGGTCCGCGCCGAATGGGTGCGGACAAAAAGGGCCACGTGATTTGGGTTTGCGACTGGTGGGGCGGAAACCTTGCCAAGATCGATACGCAGACGCTCGGCGTGACAGTCATTCCCCTCCCCAGGCCGGATGTTCAGGAACCCTATCAGGCCGTGGTGGACAAGGATCACAACGTCTGGATTAATCTGATGAATTCGGACGAAGTCATCAAGTTTGATCCTAAAGCTTCCAAATGGACCGAGTATCCGTTCCCGACGCTCGGAGCGGAAACGCGCTACATTTCCATGGTCGAACGTGACGGCAAGATGGAAATCATTCTGCCGTATTCGCGGGCGCGACGGGTTGCGCGCATGACGTTCCGCACCAAGGAAGACATACAAGCTCTCAAGCAGCAAGCGCAGCAGCAGGAACAAGCGCGGGCGCAGTAGACAGGCTGATGATTGGAGAGAGAATGCGGCTGCGCGAAACGACCCTGCATTCTTAAATTTTCAAACACGCGCTAAATATTGACACGGCGGGGCAGACGGTGTACGGTCCTGCGCAAGGGCATGTTGAAATCCATACTTTGTGCATCCTTGCGTGAGGTGAATGATGGCGACTCGATCAGCCGGCGTGCCGGAATTCGGCAAGAATTCTTTTTCCTCCAGTATAAAAAATACAGATAACACTGGTCGCAACGGCAACCTACGCGGCCCTTGGGTACTGCTTGCCGCCGTGGTTTTATTTGCTTCACTGGCGGTCGCGCAGAATGCGCCGCAGGTTACGGGAGTCGATCCGGCATCGGGCAAGGTGAACGACACGGTGACTGTGTCCGGAAATAATCTTGGCAAGGATTCGGTTTCTTCCGTATACCTGTCCGACGACAAGAACGATTACAAGACCACGATCGTCGACCAGAGCGACGATAAGATTACGGTAAAGGTGCCTCAGGTGAAGGCCGGCGATTACAACGTGTCCATTCAGGTGGGCAACAACCTATTTATAAAACCAGTAAAATTTAAAGTTGAATAATGAGTGGGGCGGGCTTCCGCCTGTGGATTTGGGCCCTGCTGGACTAAAAGCCCACAGGTTGAAGCCTGCGCCACAATTCGGCCCTGGTACTAGCACTATCAGCACCCTGGTCTCAATAAATAGGCACTCCAGCGTCATTGGTTTAGGCTCTTCATTTTGGGATTATTGCCATGACCAACCGATAAACCCCGACCGAAGAAGAGGAGCCATCCTGATGAACGGGACCAAGTTAGCTCTGGCCGCTACATTCAGCCTGTTTATTCTGCTTGGGGGCCGCTCCACAGCCGCGCAGTCGCTCGAGTGGAGCCAAGATACCTCCGCAGCTGTTGCCGCCAGCCAGCAAGGCGAATATGCCTTGGCGCAGAAGCTCTACAAAGAGGCCATTGAGCTCCAGAAAAATGCGCTGGGCGTTGATAACCCCGAAGTCGCCACCAGTCTGAATAACCTGGCCGTCTTCTATCAGGATCAATCCATGTACCCGGAGGCCGAGCAGACTTACCGGCAAGCCCTGGCGATTCTGGGGAAGGCTTCGGGCAGGCAAGCTTCGATCGCTTTTACCTTGAATAATCTTGCGGCTCTTTATCTTGACGAAGGCATGGACGCCAAAGCGGAACCGGTCTACCGGCGGGCACTGGGAATCTGGGAAAATTTGGCGCAGAAGGACATTGCCAACGAAGCTATTACAGTTGTCGGCCTCGCCGGCATTTATAACTCCCAAAATCAAGATGCCGCCGCCGAGCCGCTCTACCTGCAGGCCGTGAAGCTCTGGAACGAGCAGGGCAAGTCGGAAAGCCTGGACGCTGCCGATGCTTTCTTCCATTTGGGAAAAATCTACCGCTTCCGAAGCAACAACGTGGGCGCAGGACCGATGTATGCGCTTGCCCTGATGATATGGGAAAAAGACTCGAAAATGGGGAGCGCGGAAGCGATTGCCGCACAAACCGCACTCGGAGAAATTTACCGGGCCGACGGAAAATACGCGGAAGCTGAACCTCTGCTTGAGCGGGCATTGAAAGCCACGGAAGGAAAGCTGGGGCCGGATCATCTTGATGTTGCCACAAGCCTGAACAATCTGGCTCTGCTCTATTACTGCGAAGCGAAGTATGCCAAGGCTGAGCCGCTCTACAAGAGAGCGCTGGAAATCCGCAAACAAAATCTTGGGCCGGACGATCCGGCCGTGTTGCAGACCATGCAATTTTACGCGGCCTTGCTTCGGCAGCAAGGTCGAAAAACGGAAGCGAATGCGGTGGAAGCGCAAGCAGCGTTTAAAGGAATCGCTCACCTGTAAATACTTCGGGGCGCCGCGCAAAATGAGCGCCATTTCTGTTCATCTCCGGTGATCTTCTCGCCGCATACATCCAGAACAGTTCCTGTCGAGAAAGTATTTCGTTTGGTCAACGGCACCACGGGTGTATAAGTGTGCCCATTCGAGTTGTTAATAATTGAAGATGATGTTTTTGCATTCAGATTCATTTTCCGTGAGTGAGGGAAACCTATGGCGCGCAGACTCTGCCTTCTCGTTTCATTATTCATCCTTTTCGCGGGAACCGCGTCCGCGCAGACCGTGGATGCCCGGAAAGCTTTAGAGGCAGCTTCCAAGGCAATGGGCGCCGTCAACATGAAGACGCTTCAATACTCCGCGAGCGGCTGGTTCTCGCAAATCGGCCAAACCTACGGGCTGGCCGAAGATTGGCCGCATTACGAAGTTGCGGACTACACGCGCGTCATCGACTACGATGCGAAATGGTCACGCGAGGATTACACTCGCAGGCAGGGGAAGTATCCGCTGCTTGGCAGAACACCGGTGCCGGAACAACACGTCACGTCCATCTTGAGCGGCAACTACGCCTGGGACATGCAGGGTGATACCCCAGTGCCGCTCACGCGGATGTATCTGGACGGCGTGCCCTATTCCGATCTGCGGCAACTCGAACTCGTGCTTACTCCCGACGGATTCCTCAAAGCGGCGCTCGCTGCTTCGGATGCGACAGCGATCTCGCTGAACATCGTGGGCGCGTCGGACATTGGCCTCTCCCAATTTGGAAGAAAGGTGACGATCGTCTCCTTCACCATGGGGAAATATAAATTCAACGGAACGATCAATGACCAGAATCTGGTCGAGCTGGTCGACACGTGGTTTGCGAATCCCGTCTACGGCGACATGGACTACGAAATGCGCTACACCAAGTACAAAGATTTCGGCGGAATCATGTTTCCCGGCCAAATTCACGTGCATCAAGGCGACCCGCGGCTGAACCCCGCCCACAACTACTACGAGATCAATGTGACGGACGTGAAGGCGAATGTGCCGGTAACGCCGATGCCGGTCCCTGAGACTGTTAGGACAGCAACGGCGCCGCCGGTGAAGGTGGAGAGCCAAAAGCTCGCGGACGGAGTCTGGCTTCTGGGCGGAGGGACGCACAACAGCGTGCTTGTCGAATTCAACGACTTCGTCGCGGTAGTCGAAGCGCCACAGAATGAGGCGCGTTCGCTTGCGGTCATCGCCGAAGCGAACAGGCTTGTTCCCAACAAACTGATTCGCTACGTCATCAATACGCACCATCACATGGATCATGCCGGAGGTCTTCGCACGTATCTTTCGCAAGGTACAACGATCGTGACGCACGAGTCCAACAAGCAGTATTACCTCGACATCATGTTTTACCCCGCGCCGAGAACGCTCGACCAGGATCGCCTGGCGGTCTTCAGCCCGATGTACATGATCAGCAGGCGGCCCGCGCCAATTGACACAGTGGGCGGCGACACGCGCGGAGAAGGAAAATACGTGGTGACCGACGGCGCGCGCCTGATGGAAATCTTCCATGTGCAGGACATGGCCTACGAGCTGGGAGACCCGTCGTACAGCCAGGGAAATCACAGCGCCGATATGTTGATGGCCTATTTGCCGAAAGAGAAGATTCTGGTGAATGCCGACCTCTACTCACCACCGGCGCCTGGTGGGGCACTTCCCACGCCAACTCCTGCCATGCGCACGCTGTATCAGAACATGCTGAAACTGAAGCTTGATGTCGCGCAGCATGTTCCGATACACGGGCACGTGGGAACGAACGACGAATTCTTGAAGATTGTAGGCAAGGCTCAATAGCTCTAGTGGCGCAGGCTTCAGCCTGTGGGGTTTAGTCCTTGCAAAGATTAACCCCACAGGCTGAAGCCTGCGCCACTAAAACCCGCGCCGAAACGCGCGGAGTTTGACACCAGATTGCCCCGAGCATATAGTTTTGCGCAAAGATAAAGTTGAATCGTAAATTTGGCTGAACCAGCGCTGAGCGCGTCCGGCCGCCGGATGAGCTTGAATATTCAGGAGGCGCAAAAACAGAATGACCGATTCCATCCAGGCCGTCGAAGTGAAATCGCCCGAGATGCTCAAGCTGATAGACAATAACGCGGCTGTCGAAAAACTGTGCACGGGTTTTTGGTTCACCGAAGGCCCTATTTGGAATGCGAAAGAGCAATGCCTGTATTTCAGCGACATGCCCGGAGATGTGCGCCGCCGCTGGAGCGCCAAGGATGGCGTCAAGGAAGTTCGCAAACCCAGCAACAAGTGCAATGGCATGACCTACGACGCCGCGGGAAACTTATATGTATGCGAACATGTCACCAGTTCTCTCGTCATGGAAACTCCATCGGGCGAGCGCAAAGTTCTCGCTACTCACTGGCAAGGAAAAGAGCTCAACAGCCCGAACGACGTGGTGCTTCGTTCCGACAAAACGATTTATTTTAGCGATCCCTCCTATGGGCGAATGCCGGTCTTCGGCCTCGAACGCAAGCAGGACTTGGGCTTTCAGGGCCTCTTCCGAATTTCTCCGGACGGAAAACTGCATCTGGAGGCGGATGATTTTGGCCAGACCAACGGCGTGTGTTTCTCGCCGGATGAAAAAATTCTATACGTGAACGATTCGCCGAGAGCCCATATCCGCGCGTTCGATGTCGCTCCGGATGGCTCGCTCAGCAACAGCCGCATATTTGCCGAGAAGATTGGCGACGGCGTTCTCGAGAACGGCATTGTCGACGGTATGAAGGTCGATGAGAAGGGCAACGTGTACGTCACGGGGCCGCGCGGCATTTGGGTTCTCAGCCCGGGCGCGAAGCATTTGGGTGTAATCCGAATGCCCGAGCACGCCGGAAATCTGAACTGGGGCGGGAAGCAGTGGGATGAGTTGTACTGCGCCTGCTCGACATCGATTTATCGCGTGAAGATGAAAGTCCGAGGAAATCCTGTCGCATACATGAGTATGCGCTAAGAGGGAACATGGCCGACCGGAAGCTCAATGCGCGAAAGACGGCGCTGATCATTCAGGATTTGCAAAATGACGTCATCATCGAGGGAGGCGCGTTCGCTTCATCCGGCGCGCCGGCCCATGCCAAGAAACAAAATGTGGTTCAAAATGTGAAAGACTTGGCCGCGGCGATGCGCAAGGCAGGCGCCATCGTAATTCACATTCATTATATCGTCGAGCCGGGTGCGCCGGGGCTCAAGCTGAACGCTCCGCTGTTTCGCGGTTTGGCGGAGAGCAAGGCTGTGGTGCGGGGAACGTGGGGCGCAGCGCCGGTCGAAGGGCTTGAGCCGCAAAAGGGCGACGTGGTCGTTGAGAAAATGCGCATGAATGGATTTCATGGCACCAAACTTGAAACGATCCTGCAGGGATACGGGATCGATTCCCTGGTGATTACCGGGGCCTGGACCAATTTTTCCATCGAGCACACGGCGCGGCACGGAGCCGATTCGGGCTATGAGGTCGTCGTGGCGACCGATGGAACGTCCACCATTAACGACGAATGGCAAAACGCGGGAATTAATTTTGCTCTTCAAAATATCGCCGACCGCTGGAGTTGCGAAGAAATCATCCAGGCTTTGAGCTAGCCAAATAGCACAGGCAGTCTTGCCTGTGCGGTTTTTGCAATTGACGCAGAATAGGTCGACTTCTTATTCAGTTCTCAAAATCGCACAGGCAGGAGTGCCTGTGCTACTCACGGACACGATCGAGAGTGCATGACCTTTCCCCATGAAACCTCCATTGTCGTTTCCGCGGACGACGAACGCGCGCTAATCGTTTACGTCCTCACAAAGCTGGGAGCTAACCAAAGGGAATCTTTGATTCAAGCAGACGTTCTGACGGAAGCGGATTTGCGCGGCCATCATTCCCACGGGTTGCAGCGCCTGCCCGTTTTGGCGGCTCGCATCCGGAAGCGCCTCATCCGCGTCGATGTCGCTCCCGATTACGTCTGGACCGCGGATTCCGTTTTAAGCGTGGACGGCAAAGATGGCTTGGGTCCCTTTGTTGCGGAGTCCGCAATGGAGCTGGCAAAAACCGCGCTGGAACAAAGAGGAATCATCGCCGTCGCGATTCGCAACAGCAGCCACATCGGAATGATCGGATACTATTGCGAGAAGCGCGCGCGCGAAGGTTTCCTCTGTATCGCGATGACGGAAAGCGAAGCTCTCGTTCATCCCCATGGCGGCACAAAAGCGCTGGTCGGCACAAATCCGATCGCCATCGGCATTCCCAGCGATTCCGCGCCGTTTGTTTTTGACATGGCCACTTCCACGAGCGCAATCGGCAAGATCTATGCCAGCAAGCATCGTGGCGAGCAAATCCCTCTGGGATGGGCGATCGACGCCGCGGGTAATCCAACGACCAACCCGGATGATGCTCTGAAAGGCTCGCTCACTCCCGCGGCCGGACCAAAAGGCTACGGGCTCGGCATTTCGATTGGAATCCTCGCCGGACTTTTGCCGGGTGGCGAGATCGGGCGGCTCGTGCTCGGAACTTTAGATACGGAGTCCCGCTGCACCAAGGGTGATTTATTTCTTTTGCTGAATCCGGCGGCTTTTGCGGGCGGCCCTACACTGACAAACCGTGTTGCGTCTTACCTTGATGAACTGCGCCATTCGCCGCCGCAAAAAGGTTGCGAGAATGTTATCGTACCCGGTGACCGGGCGCGGCAGCTTCGCGAGGAACGTTTGCGTTCCGGGATACCTCTTCCAAAGGAAGTCTGGCTCGCGGCAGAAAGGCTGAAAGATGAGCTTTGAAGACGGCAATCATGTGTGGGGATTTTCGACCGCGGGCAGAATATTTTTTGGATGGGGCGCGGCGAGTGTGTTGCGAAATGTTGCGCAGGAATTCGGACCGCGAGTGCTGATTTGCACGGACCAGAATATGGTTAAGGCCGGCGTGTGCGAAACAGTGGTAGCGCAACTCGCGGAAGGAAAAGCTGAGGTTAACATTTTTGACCAGGGGCAGCCTGAAGTCGATCGCCAAACCATCGAGCGCGCCGCCGCTGTGGCGCAGGCATATGCGCCTGACGTAGTGGTTGGTTTAGGCGGTGGCAGCAACCTCGATCTTTCCAAAGCGGTGGCGATCCTGGTGAAGTATCCCGGCCCCCTTCCCTCTTTTTACGGCGAAAACAATATTCCCGGTCCGATTGCGCCGGTCGTTGCGGTTCCCACAACCGCGGGCACTGGATCCGAAGTAAGTCCAGTCGCGGTGGTGGCCGACCCTGAGCGCGCCATGAAAGTTGGGATAGCGTCCCGCGCTCTGATTCCGGCGTGGGCCATTGTGGATCCCGCGCTGACGGTTTCCTGTCCGGCAAGTGTAACGGCCCATTCCGGCATGGACGCGCTTGCTCATGCAATCGAATCCTTCTGCGCGAAGGTGCGAACCGATTGTTCTCCACACGCGATCTTCGTCGGCAAGAATCCGATGTCGGACATCCTCGCGACCAAAGCGATTTCCGCAATCGCAAAATTCCTTCCGACAGCAGTAGCTCAGCCGAAGGACCGCGCTGCGCGGGAAGAAATGGCCATGGCCAGTCTCCTTGCCGGAATGGCTTTTTCTGCCGCCGGAACGGCCACCGTGCATGCGTTGCAATATCCCGTGGGAGAAGCGACCCACACGCCGCACGGTTTGGGAAATGCCGTCCTGCTGCCTACGGTCATGAAAAGCATCACCTCCTCGCGAATTCCAGAAATGGCATTCATCGCGCGCAGTCTGGATCCCGCGCTCAACTCCAAGTCCGATGCGGACGCTGCCAGCCAAGCGGCTGAGCTCGTCGAGAAATTAGGCGCGAAAGTTGGAATACCAAAAGGCCTCCGCGCGCTGGGCGTAAAAAAAGAACAGCTTCCTCAACTTTCAAAAATGGCATCGACAGTGCGAAGGCTTCTGGATAACAGCCCCGTCCCATTTGATGAAAGTGACCTTCTGCGACTTCTTCAGGAAGCTTTCTAAGAAACTCGAATCGTCGATTCTCGCCGTGGGTGCTGGCTTCCTGAATGCTTCGGGTGTATAAAAGTGCCCACCGGGATGGTCAGAACAGAAATTCTAACGGATGATGAGGGGGAGAGCCATGGGTAAGAATAAAAGTCTAATGGCATTTGGCCTGGCGGCAGGCCTGTGTTTGTTGGTTTTGTTTGGAGCTCGAGGCGCGCAGACGCAGAACGCGCCAAAGTACAAGGTCGATGCGGATTGGCCAAAGCCTTTGCCGAACAAGTGGAAGATGGGCGGCGTCACGGGATTGGCCGTCGACAAGGACGACAACGTTTGGGTGCACGATCGCCCGAACGATCTGACCGATATTGAGCTCGAGGCGGAGCTAACTCCCCCGATAGCCGATTGCTGCGTCCGGCCTCCGTCCATGATTCATATCGATAAGGAAGGCAACGTCATCGGTTCCATCGATCCGCCGCAGGGCCACGGGATGACGGTGGACAG
>PMOP01000251.1:0-1730 GCA_003161495.1 Acidobacteriota bacterium
GAGCAATACACGCTGAAGAACGGTTTGCGCGTTGTTCTCTCGGAAGATCACGCGGCGCCCACCGTTTCGCTCTGCATCACCTACGACGTCGGATCGCGAAATGAACTGCCCGGCCACACCGGCTTTGCGCACCTCTTTGAACACATGATGTTCCAGGGCTCGCAAAATGTGGGCAAAGGCGAACACTTGATCCTCGTGCGCGTGAACGGCGGCGATGTGAACGGCACAACCACCGCGGATGCGACCAACTATTACGAGCGCGTGCCCGCCAATCAACTGGACATGGCGCTGTTCCTCGAATCCGACCGCATGCGCGCTTTGCGAATCACGCAGGCGAATCTCGACAACCAGCGCAACACAGTGCAGGAAGAACGGCGCNNATGGACAACCAGCCCTACGGAAAGACGAATGAAATTCTCGGTGACCTGGCCTACGACAATTTTGCGTACAAGCATTCCACGATGGGTTCGATGACCGATCTGAACGCAGCGAGCCTCGACGACGTTGCGCAATTTTTCAAGACGTACTACGCGCCCAACAACGCTGTCCTCGCGCTAGTCGGCGATTTCAAGTCTGCGGAAACTCTCGCCAAAATCAAGAAATATTTTGAAGACATCCCGCAGCAGCCCGCTCCTCCCTCCGTGGACATGGCCGAACCAGCGCAAACGACCGAGCGGAGAACAGTGGTCGAAGATTCTTTTGCGCGCCTGCCGCGCCTGGACATCGTGTACAAGACGGTTCCGGCGAATACGCCGGATTTCTACGCGCTGGACATGCTGGGAGATATTTTGTTTGGCGGGCCGTCTTCGCGGATGTATCAAAGACTGGTGAAGGAAAAAGCGGTTGCCCTGCAAGTCGCCGGAGGAGTCGATCTGCGGCGCGGTCCGGCGCTCTTCCAGGCCTTTGCCATGCTCAAGCCTGGACAGGACGAGAGCGAAGTCGAGAAGCTGATTTACGAGGAATTCGAGCGCGTCAAGACCGATGGCGTTACGCCCGCGGAAATGCAAAAAGTTCTCATTCAGGACCGCTTGCAGCAGGCGGACTCCATGACGAGCACCATGAGTCGCGCGCGAACTTTGGGCCTTTATGCCGTGTACTTTCACGATCCGGATTTGATCAATTCCATTCTCGCAAAATACAGTGAAATTACTCCCGCCGACATTCAGCGCGTGGCACGCCAGTATTTGAGCGCAACCGAGCGAACTGTTGTTTTGACAAACCCAAAGGCGCAGGCCGGCCCATCTCGATAAACGCAGCAAGAATTTGCTCCACGAATGTGAAGAGGAAATCGATGAGATACAATCCGAGTTTCAGGTTTTCCATGCAAGCAGTTGCGGCGGTAATTCTGGCCGCCGCTTTAACCGCAACGGGATGGACGCAGGGCGAATCGGCCAACGACAAGTCGATCCCCACCAGCAAAGTCGAACGGCTGAATCGCGCGCCTGTGTCAAAGGACATTCTGAAAGTAAAGTTGCCGCGTCCCGTTGAAACTACTCTTCCAAACGGCATCAGCCTGATGATTCTTGAGGATCACCGGTTTCCGCTGGTTACCGTGCAATTTGATATCGATGGCGCTGGCCCGATGTACGAACCCGCGGGCCAGCCAGGCCTGGCTGGTGCGACCGCGCGCCTGCTGGCCGAAGGAACGAAAACCCGCACGAGCAAGCAAATTGCCGAGCAAATCGATTCCCTGGGCGCATCGCTTTCCGCATCCGCGGGGTTCGGCTCCG
>PMOP01000251.1:1798-5704 GCA_003161495.1 Acidobacteriota bacterium
CGGGCAAAATCCGCGCTGCTGCAGCAACGCTCGCAACCCGCATTTTTGGCCAATCAAACGATGAGCCGCGCGTTGTACGGGACCTATCCCGCGGCGGTCGTTTCGGCAACGCCGGAATCTCTCGATGCGCTGACGTCGGCGATGCTTGCGGAGTGGCACGAAAAACATTACGCGCCGCAAAACACGATTCTGGCAATCTCGGGCGATGTCCACGCGGAGACGCTCGTTCCCAAGTTGCGCGAATGGCTGGCGGAGTGGCAGCGATCGAAAGCACCCGTAAATTTCCCCGCCGGTCCGCCGCCCGCGAGTAAAGAAAAGATTTTTCTAATCGACCGGCCTGGATCGGTGCAAACCACTCTGTTGATGGGCAACCTGGCCGTCGATCGGACGAGTCCGGATTATCCGGCGCTGGTGGTCCTGAATGAAGTGCTGGGCGCGGGATCGGCGAGCCGCCTGTTTTTGAATCTGCGCGAGGAAAAAGGATACACCTACGGCGTGTACAGCAATCTGATTGCTCGAAAATATGCCGGGCCGTGGACGGCTGGCGGCGATTTGCGCACCGAAGTGACCGACGGAGCCATGACGGAATTTATGCGCGAACTGAATCGCATTCGCGACGAAAAGGTTCCCGAAGAGGAACTGGACGCGGCGCGCCGGTCGGTCGTCGCGCACTTTGCGCTTTCTCTCGAATCGCCGCAGCAAGTCATCGCCTACGCCATCACGCGCAAAACATACGGTTTCCCCGCGGATTATTGGGACAAATACCCCGCGCAGATCGCGGCCATCACGGCGGATGAAGTTCAGCGCGTGGCCAGGAAATATATCGATCCGGCGACGATGCAGGTGGTGGCCGTCGGAGACGCCGGCAAGATCAAGTCGATTCTCGAGAAATATGGCCCCGTAGACCTAGTGGATCCGTCCGGAAAACCGCCGGTCGCGGCGGGGAAGTCAGCTGGCGCGGGAAATTAACGTTCAGCCGTATGGCGCGTGCGGATGGAAAAAGATCAAGCGCGGATCTTTTGCCGCGGCGTTTTCCTGGAGTAAATAAACAGGGCTACACCGGCAACGACTGAAACAACGCTTGCCGCCTGCGCGTTCGTGAGACCGTAGAATGAGCGCGGATTGATCCGAATCATTTCCACCAGAAACCTTGCAATGCCGGTGAGCACAAGATACGCCGCGAAAACAATCCCGTTCGAGGCAGGTGTTTTCAAGGCGCGCGCGCCAATCCGCCATAAAATCCAGAAAATTAAAATCGCCACAAGGAATTCGTAAATCGGCGTGGGATGCACGCGGCAATCCGATGCAGCGCCCCATTCGACGCAGCTTTGCGTGGTGGGAACAATTCCATTTGGAAAGGCCATTCCCCAGGGCAGTTTTGTCGGCATGCCGTAATCGCCGTCGCCGGAAATCAGGCAGCCTATCCGCCCAATGCCGTAACCCATGGCCGCCGCGGGAGAGGCTACGTCGAGCATCAGCAGCATCGGGATTCGGAAGCGCTTCGCCAAAATCACAAGGGCGATAAATCCACCAATGATTGCGCCAACAAACGCAAAACCCATGGTGCTGAAAAGCTGCGGCCACGGATCGGCAAAAAATTCGGCGGGGCTTTCCAGTAAATGGTAGAGCCGCGAACCGGCAAGTCCCGCGAGGCCCGTAATGCCGATGATCGCTTCCGCGTCGGCGGAAACGCCGCGCCGCGCAAAATCCGCGCGCAAAATGAAGAAACCACAGATCAGGCCGATCGCCACCATCAGGCCGTACGAGCCGAGCGTCAATGGGCCAATATGAATGAAGGGATACAACGTTACTCCCGTCGTTATACGAATTTCTATTTCAGGCCGCTAGTCGCGACAGTATAGCCGAGATTTCGTAGCGCAGGCTTCAGCCTGTGGGGTTTAATCCCAGCAAGGACTAAAATCCACAGGCTGAAGCCTGCGCCACTTCAATGAATTGCGGTGTCTCCGCTGATCGCGGCCCGATTTCTCTTCATGATCAGGAGGAAGGGAACCAGGCAGAAAATAATGACGGCGAGAATGGAAATGACTTCCACGTAGGCAAGTGTCGTCGCCTGCCTGTCAATGATGAACGACAAGAGTCCATAAGCCTGCCGCGTGCCATCGACCCCGGTAGCTCCTTGGTGCGCGAAAGTTTGGCTGAGACCTCCCACCATATTTTCATACGCAGGCGACCCCGGCGTCATGTGCGCGACCATCGTGCTGCGCCGGTGCTGGGCGATGCGCGCAATCGAGGTGGAGATGAGCGCGATTCCGATGCTTCCGCCGACGTTGCGCATGAAGCTGTTCATCGAGGAAATCTGGTTGTTCTTTTCACGTGGGATGCCCACGTAGGCCAGAACATTCTGCGGGACAAAGACGAACGCCAGCCCGAACATTTGCAAGGTGCGCATCAAAAATGCGGCGCGGAAATCCATGGTCAGGCTGAACAAGGTCGACATGTAGTACATCGCCGCGGAAATCGATACAAATCCGAACGCCATCATTTTGCGCGGGTCGACATGCGAGACCATGGTCCCGACGAATGGCAATACCATGATCATAATAAAGCCGCCGCCGGCCAGCGCTTCGCCGGCGACCACCGCCGGATATCCCAATTGCACCTGCAAAAATTGCGGGATCATGAATGTTGTGCCGTACAACACGATCCCGACGGTAAAACTGAAAAACATCGCCGTCGCAAAATTGCGCCGTTTAAATAAGCGGATATCCACGACGGGATTCGGATGATGCCATTCCCAGACGATCCATATTGCGAACGCGTAAGCCGCAACGATCACGAGCGAAGTAATCCACCGCGAGGAAAACCAGTCGGACTCCTGTCCCTTGTCGAGCGCAATCTGCAGACTGGCGATGGCAATGGTAATCAGGCCGAGTCCCACATAGTCCGCGCGGATGCCCCTTCTTCGTTCCTGCTCGCGTTTCAAAAACGGCGGATCTTCCACCAGGCGATTCGTGAGAAACAGGGAAATCAGGCCGATCGGGACATTGATATAGAAAATCCACCGCCAGTTGTAGTTGTCCGTGATGTACCCGCCGAGCGTCGGTCCGATTGCTGGCGCGAGCACGACGGCCATGGCGTAGACGGCGAACGCCATGCCGCGCTTGGCCGGGGCAAACGTATCGGCAAGGATGGCCTGCTCGCTGGGCTGCAGCCCTCCTCCGCCAACGCCCTGCAAAATTCGAAAGAAGATCAACATCCCCAGGCTCGGCGCAAGTCCGCACAGAAAACTGCTGACCGTAAACAGCGCGACGCAGGACATGTAAAAACGCTTGCGGCCAATAATGGTGGAGAGCCAGGCGCTGATCGGCAGAATGATGGCGTTCGAAACCAGGTAGCTCGTCAAAACCCAGGCGGACTCTACCTGGCTCGCGGAAAGGTTGCCGGCAATATGTGGCAAGGACACATTGGCGATGGAAGTGTCGAGCACTTCCATGAACGTGGCCAGCGTGACCGTCAGAGCGATCAGCCACGGGTTATATTTGGGCTTCCAGGGAGCTTCTATAGAATCCGTCACGATCTTCTTTCTGGCACTGACTTTTTCCTAAACGAATGGAATCGCAGTCGGTTCGTTCGACAGGTTTTCGCAGCACAGCCACTTTTGGCAGTGCGCTTTTTTAAAATGTTGCAAAAACCGCACAGCCAAGAGTGGCTGTGCTACTTCAGCCAAACTTTCGGAACGACTGACATTCCCGGCCGCAACCGGTCAAGTCCCTGTTGGCCCGGCTTGAAACGTATGCGCACAGGCAAGCGCTGCACCACTTTTACGTAATTTCCTGTCGCGTTTTCGGGAGGAAGCAAGCTCGTGACCGAGCCTGTCGAGCCCGGCATGGCTTCGACGGTTCCGTCAAAATCCTGGTCGAAGGCGTCCACGGAAATTGTGACGGA
>PMOP01000178.1:0-678 GCA_003161495.1 Acidobacteriota bacterium
CTGCATTTCCTGCTGTTGCCGCCGCTGGCGTCGCTCGATTTCCTTGGCTTGGTCTTCGGGGCGGGCCGGTTGAACGAGGAAAAGGTAGCGGACCGTTTCCGTGTCGATGCGGCCCATCATGTCCTCGAACAGCGTGAAGGCTTCCTTTTTGAATTCGACGAGCGGATCTTTTTGTCCGTACCCGCGCAGGCCGATGCCTTCCTTCAAGTGGTCGAGCGTTAACAGGTGGTCCTTCCACTGCGTGTCGACAATATCCAGAATGATTCGCCGCTCGAGCCAGCGCATCATTTGCTCGCCGAACAATTTTTCCTTTTCGGCGTAGCGTTCCTTGACGCGTTCGACGAGAGTGTCGCCCAGTTCCGCGTGATTCATTTTGCTCGGGTCGATTCCGGCGACCTTCACATCAATGCCGTACTGGTTCTGCACCTCGGCGGCAAATTGCGTGACGTTCCATTTTTCCGGATGCTCGTTTGCCGGGCAAAATGTATCCACGAGTTCGCGGGCAATGTCTTCCGCGACGCTTAGCGCGTAGTCTTTTTGTTCTTTTCCTTCCAGGGCGGAGCGGCGAATCGAATAGATCGTTTCGCGCTGCTTGTTCATCACGTCGTCGTATTCGAGCAGGTGCTTGCGCGCCTCGAAGTTCTGGGCTTCGACGGCCATTTGCGCGTTCTCGATGCG
>PMOP01000178.1:849-1133 GCA_003161495.1 Acidobacteriota bacterium
AGAATGTGCAAACCGCCGAGAGCGATCACTTCATCGTGCTCGGCGCGGCATTGCTCCACAAACTGGTCGTAAATGGGTTTCCATTGCTCCGCGGGAACCTGAAAAATTTTTCCTTCCTGCTGGAATAAAACCATGTTGGCGGACGCGCTGCTTTCCGAGCCGTCTCCGCCGATCACGGCGGGCGCCGAGATGTAGGGAATCGCGAGCTTTTGTTGCAGGCAATATTCGCGCGTCATCGCTTCGGGATTGCCGCCCAGCAGAATGTCCGTGCCGCGGCCCGCCAT
>PMOP01000178.1:1271-4124 GCA_003161495.1 Acidobacteriota bacterium
GCGTAGGTGTTGTCCTCTTGCATGATGCCGTTCACCACGGCTTCATATTTTTCACCGGCCGTGCGGTAGACCACGTCGGAAAATTCCTCGCGGCGAAGCACGCGGTTGGTGGGAATCAGCGAAACATCCAGCTTGTAGATCTTGTTGAATTCGGTGGCTTCAGTTTCCGCCGTTCCGGTCATGCCGGAAAGTTTTTTGTACATCCGAAAATAGTTTTGGAAGGTGATCGTTGCGAGCGTCTGATTTTCGCGCTCGATCTTGACGCCTTCTTTTGCTTCCACGGCCTGGTGCAAGCCGTCAGACCAGCGGCGTCCGGGCATTTCGCGTCCCGTAAATTCATCGATGATAACGACTTCGCCGTTTTTGACCACGTATTCGACGTCGCGCTTATAAAGCGTGTGAGCGCGGAGTCCCTGATAAACGTGGTGAATCGTTTCCATGTGCTCCGGGTCGTACATGTTGCCGAGGCCGAGCAGCTTTTCTGTTTTGCTGACGCCTTCTTCGGTAAGCGTCGCGGTCCTGTGTTTTTCCTCGACGATGTAATCGATATCCTGAATCAGTTTTGGAATGATTTTGTCGATGCGGTAATACTTGTCGGTGGACTCTTCGGCGGGGCCGGAAATGATCAGCGGAGTGCGGGCCTCGTCGATCAGGATGGAGTCCACTTCGTCCACGATTCCGAAGTGATGGCCACGCTGCACACAGTCCACGAGATCGAATTTCATGTTGTCGCGGAGGTAATCGAATCCGAATTCGTTGTTCGTGCCGTAGGTGATATCCGCGCCATAGGCCGCGCGCCGCTCGACGTCGCTCAGATCGTGCACGATCACGCCGACGGTCATGCCCAGCGCACGATAAATAGGGCTCATCCACTCCGCGTCGCGCCGGGCCAGGTAATCGTTCACCGTGACGATGTGCACGCCGCGTCCGGTCAGCGCGTTCAGCACGGCGGGAAGCGTGGCGACTAGCGTTTTGCCTTCGCCCGTTTTCATCTCGGCGATTTTGCCTTCGTTCAGGACGATGCCGCCGATCAATTGCACATCGAAGTGGCGCATGCCAAGCTTTCGCCGGCCCGCTTCGCGCACCAAAGCAAACGCCGGAACGAGCGCGGGTTCCAGCGCATCCTTGCAGCGCTCTTTGAACTGCGGATCTTCGAGGGGAAGGTCGCCGAGCCGCGCTTGCACTTGCGTCCGGAGCTGCACCGTTTTTTCCAGGAGCTCGGCGTCACTCAGTTTTTCATACTCCGGGGCGAGCGCATTGATCTCGGTGACCAGCGGCTGGATCAGCTTCAGGTCACGCTCGTGTTTTGTGCCGATGAACCGGGCAACGACCCGGTCGATCAAAGTATCGACTCGCATCACAATCCTTCAGTGTTCTTCGGAATACGCTTCCATCTCCCGCGGTGGCTCACAGGCCCTGAGTAGGAGATGCCGGTGCGCAGCAGTTCGAGGGCATCTAGCATGCACGCTCAAAAAGTAATTGTACCCTGTCCGGCAATGGCCGCGCAAAGCGCGTCGTGCCGATGCGGTGACGCTGGATTTCAAATGGGTGTGTAGCGCCCGCCTTCAGGCGGGCATTGCTTAGATTCAGGATGCCCGCCTGAAGGCGGGCGCTACATGAACCAAAACCTCGCGAGCCAAAATCGGGCGCCACCCGCGGAAGTATTTGCCCGGCAGCCGAAGTCAAGTAAACCCGATACGTAATATACAGGGAACCACCGATACGAAATTAGTTAACTCCAGCACAAAAATAACAATACGTTTGAGCGGGCCTCGATGCGCGAACGGCGCACCCTCTTTCCAGGCAGCGATCGAGGCAAAAGGCGGGGCCGGGAGAAAAAATTGCATGGTCCGGGAGCTGCGATAATTATTCCAGCGGTGGGCATTCGATCTTGCAAATCACTGAATAAAAAGCGACTTATTTCTCGCCAAAATTAATATCAGGTTTGGCTGCGTTAGTGCCACCAGATGACGATGAAGCCGGTTAGGGAACCTTCCTATCCCTTCAACAACACCAATTTTAAAAACACCATTCAACACGGTGAATTGATTTTCAAGTTAGCCGCCCACACCCAGCCCGGCGCGGCATGTTTCCGGAACAAACGGCAGAGGAGATTCGATGCGCACGGCCCTGAAAATGGTCCTGCCACTGATCGTGAGCGTCGCGGTCGTGTCCGTGCTCTTCGCATGGTATCAGGTGCGGACGGAAAGACGCGTCCTCAGGAATGATTTGTCGCGGAGGGCCGAAATTCTCGGGGAAGCGTTGCAGGAAAGTGTCGAGCCTTTATTGAACCGTGCCCCGGATAAAAATTTGCAGCGGTTGGTGGAACGATTTGGCGAGCGCGAGCATTTGAAAGGCGTCGCCGTATATGACGCGGATGGAAAGGCGCTGGCCATCACGCCCGGAATTGCGGCGATCTTCGCGAATTCGCCGGAAGCTGTAAAGAACTCCATCGCGAAAGATGAGATCCATGACGAATTTGTAAACGAGAAACGCCGCGATAATGGAGAAAACGAGACCGTCCTCGCGCTGCATATTCATGCGGTGCCGCTACATCGGAACGACGCCAGCTTGGCCGGGGCTCTCGCGGTCTTCCACGATACGAGCTACATCGACGAGCAAGTCGCGCACACTTTGCGTGATTCGCTGGTGAATGCATTGGTGCAGACCATCCTTATCGCTGGGTTGGCGCTGGTCCTGGTGAGATGGACATTCATGCGGCCGCTGAGGCATACGGCGCACTGGTTGCGAACCATGAGAACTGGAGGAGCAAACGGTGCGAAGGCCCCTCCGGGAATCCCGGAAGGGCAGGGCGAAATTTTCGACCAATTGCATCAGGAGGTCAAACATCTG
>PMOP01000419.1 GCA_003161495.1 Acidobacteriota bacterium
AAGCCCTTCTCGATATGTTGCGTATCGCGCTGCCAGGCGGCGATGCCGGAGGATTGTTGCGCGGTGTAGTCGAGCATCAGGCGCATCTGTTGCGGATTGAAATTCGCGGCGCTGGCGGCGGCCGCAGCGGCGCCGAAAACTCCCATGATGCTGTGCGTGCTCCGGTGTTCCTCAGTCTGGACGGATGCGCCGCCCATGGTCATCACCACGCGCGTTCCGACATCGTAGCCGAGCACGATCGAGCGCAGGAATTGCGCGCCGCCAATTCCGAATTGTTCTCCAACAGCAAGTGCAGCGGGAACAACAGCGACGCCCGGGTGCGAGAGCGTCGGGGCATGCGCATCGTCGGTCTCGTCGGAATGGCCGAGCACGCCGTTCACGAGCGCGGCTTCCATCGGGCCGCACAGAATGTTCGAGCAGATGACCGTAGAAACTTTTTCGCCGCCGTAGCTCCTGGCAAATTTGAGCGCCGCTTGTCCAGGCACGAGTTCCGAGCCGGAAACCATCGCGGCAAATGTGTCGAGGATGTGATGCTTGGCTTTTTCCGTAACTTCGTCGGGCAGGGCGCGATCGCGCGCGTCGCTCATGTAGCCGCTAAGGCGCGCCATCGCCGGGCTGACGGAATCGGCAGCCAGCGCGGGCACTCCTGAGATTCCCGCGAATGCCATCGCCCAGCCTGCGTGCTTCAGCAAACCGCGGCGGCTCATGCGCCAGCTATTATTTTGCGCCGGGACATGCGCGATCCTTTCGCGTTGCATCCTCAATTTCCTCCCCGCGCGTTTCGCGATTTCCAACAAGACTGGGTTCGCGCGCGACGCCGCGCTGGGGTATTGTAACTGAAATTTCTTTTTACGTTCCGAGCGAAGGTTTTTGCGGGGCCGGCGTTTCGGCGGCTCCGCAGCGATGAAAATCGAAAACCGCCGGCAAGATGCCGGCGCCAGATTGGGGGCACCTGTGGTAGTAATGTGGAACCTGCAACTCGTCAAGGAGCGCCATGAGCTACGTTCAAAAGCATCTCATCGATGGAGAGACGATTGTCTACGAGACGCGGTTGCACTGGATTGTGCTCATCGGGCCGGTGTTGCTCGGGCTGCTTTTCGCATTGACAGGTGTGGGATTGCTCGTGCTCTCCGGGCGGACCACCGCAGACCAAACAGGGGCTCACCAAGCATTGATCGTTCTGGGAGCGGCCTTTTTTGCCGTCGCGCTCATTTTTATCATTCGCGGCATCCTGGTGAGAAACGCAACGGAAATGACGGTGACCAACAAGCGCGTCTTTGTAAAAGTGGGAATGGCCGCGCGAAGAACCATCGAGCTTCTGCTGTCGAGAGTGGAGAGCATCGGCGTCGAAGAAAGCGTGATGGGAAGAATGCTGGGCTTTGGAGCGGTGATCATCCACGGAACCGGCGGCACCCCGGAGGTCTTCAACATGATTGCCCACCCGCTTGAATTCAGGACGCAAGTGCAGCAGCAGATTGAAAAATCGCAATCGAAATCGAGTTAGGCGAAGTTCACGCCACGAAACGAATGATCCCCTGAGTTGATCCGGCATTGCGCGACGATTATTTTATTTTTCTTATTTATTTCGCATGATCCTTAGGAAATTCTTACTGTTGTTCATTTTACCCAAGTTACGGCCCTGCTCCTTCGTGACATCCCATGCGGTGAAGTCTCCTGTTGAAGCGTTTTGGAATGTGAAAGGCGATTTGAGTTGACGCCGTGCGTACACGAGCACACTCTAGTCAGGCAGGTTGAATGCAATTCAAGCAAACGCTGGCAGTTCCTGCACCCCCTTCCGAGATTTCCGCGCGTCCCTAATTAGTTTCACATGCACAAATGACAAGAAGCACGCACACGGTGTCGTCAGTTGACCGATGGTCCTGAAGCCAGGCAAATGGATAAGGGGGGATCATGAACGGCCGAAAGAGGCGCACTACAATCCATAACTCCGATCAAGACTTCATAATTCATGCGAAATCTTTCGTCTTCTTTGACAAGAAGACCGGCACCCGACGCTTTGAAGTGGAGGCAAATGCGAATGGGAGCATGCCGGTTAATCACGTCGCAAGTCTGCTGGCCCTGCATTGCGTTACGCGTGGACGGACACCCAGGGACTTTGACGTGGTGGTGGAAGCCGACGAAGACCTTTTCAGCGAACTGGGAAAGAACGCCGAAAAATTTATCCAAGATTGCCAAATGTCCCCATCATCGGACCGCCTCACCAGACGACAGCATGAAGTGCTTGCTGGGGTCTTACAGAATCTCTCGAACAAAGAGATTGCCGAAAAGGTGAATCTCTCCGTCACTACAGTGAAATTTCATATCTCCGCATTGCTGAGGAAATTCGCAGTCGCCAACCGGATGGGGCTGATGCAAAAGACCGTCGACTTGTTCCCGCAGGAAAAGGGTTCCAATGAGTCGCCCATCCCCATCCTTATGGCGGATCCGAGGCTCAGGAACGGACAAAGAAGCGGCAAAGGCGGCGGTGGACTAAAACGTATGAATGGTTTGGAAAGAAGGTCGTGCAGTTGACGTCGGTAGAGAGGGAGAGTGCCGGCGTTCCATAATCCTAACGATGGACCGATAAGAAACCGGAATATGAAAATCGAAACTGAGATTGAATCAGGCAAGCAGAGTCCCTCGCGTGGAGCATCGCGCGTTGGATCGACTACGCGAGCGCTCGTTGTGGAGATTGAAGAATCCATGTGCGCACTCATAAAGGAAGCCCTGGGGGCTGCGAACATTGATGATGTCACTTTCAAAAGAAGCGCGGAAGCCGCCGGTCAGTTCCAAGAAGACAAATTTGACGTGATCCTGGTGGACCTGGGCGAACCATCGACGAACGGAAACGCGCTGGTGAAAGGCATCCGCACTACGGGGATCAACCGCAAAACGCCGATCATCATGATCAGCGAGGACCAGAAGCCAAGCGCGCTCTCCGAGGGCTTCCAGGCCGGAGCGAGTTTTTTTGTCTACAAACCGATCGATCGAGTCCGGTTAATGAGTCTCATCCGCGCGACGCAAGGGACGATCGAGCATGAGAAGCGTAGATTCCAGCGCGTCGAAGTGCGCGCCAAGGTTCAAGTCAGATGTGGCGATAAAAGCGTGGAAGGCGAAACGATCGATATCAGTTTGAATGGCGCGTTAGTTCGCGCTTCCCCCACATTTCCCGTTGGAACCGCGGTAGAAGTCAGCCTGTATCTTCTTGCCGGCGGCAAACCGGTTGTCGGGTTGGGGTCCATCATGCGTGTAACGGGTGAAAATCAGATGGGCATTCAACTCGAACGATTGCCGGCCACTCAAAGTGAACGATTGCGGGATTATTTGTCGCCTTTAACTCGCTGAGTTCGTTGCAAAACACTCCCACTTCCCATAGGAACGTGTTGAGGTATGGCTAGCTAGGCCGGAGGGCTGCAGGCGGCGCGGGCCAATCGGTGGGGACGAAATCGACGCCCCAAAAATGCGGCGCTGGCGTGAGGAATTCAATGCCAACACGCTGGCCCTTGTCGGTGGCTTCCCCTAAAAATACGACGCGGGATTCCTGCTCTTCCTGCGTGAATGGATTGGTAACGACGAGCATGGCGTCCATAGCAAGCGGCTGATTCAAGTACATCAGGCCGCCGTGCGCGTTGATGACAATCGTTTCGCAGGCTTCGCGGAAGCGGCGGTTGTCGGCATTTTTTCCGGCAACCACCACGCGCACCCGGAGGAAGACGCGGGTGCTTCGGCGAACCTTGTCGAAATCGGTCTCGGGCATGGTGAGTCCATGCTGCGTCACTTCCGGTGCGGCGTCAACGAATGCGTCAGCGCCGTGTTCCGGCACTGCAACGCGGTCCTCCGCGTTTCCTGTTGCGCCCCCAGGCGATAGCGTTTCCACATGCCTGGCGATTGATTACGCGCTATCATTTCGCGGGGCATTCAATGGCACCGATCGTCACTGGGGGACTGCATATGAACTTGACCGAATACATCGATTCCAAACGCGAAGAACACTTGAACGAGCTCTACGAATTTTTGCGGATTCCGAGCGTCAGCGCGCAGTCCGAGCACAAGCCGGACATCGAGCGCGCCGCGAAATGGGTCGCCGAGAAGCTGCGCGCGGCGGGCCTCGACAATGTTGAAATCCTGCCGACGAAGATGCATCCGCTTGTTTATGGCGAATCGTTGCGCGCTCCCGGCAAGCCGACCATCCTGTTTTACGGACATTACGATGTGCAGCCGGCCGAGCCGCTGAACCTGTGGACTTCGCCGGCATTTGAACCCACCATTCGTGGCGGGGATTTGTTTGGCCGCGGAACCGCGGACGACAAAGGGCAGGTCCACATTCACATTCGCGCGCTCGACGCCATCATGAAGACGGCGGGAAAACTGCCCATCAATTTGAAAGTGATGATTGAAGGGGAAGAGGAAGTCGGCAGCGTAAGCTTGTGGGAATTCGTGAACGCGAACAAAGCGCGGCTGAAGGCCGACGCGCTGGTGGTCTCGGACACGGGGATGCTCGCCAAGGGCGTGCCGTCGATCACCTATGGGCTGCGCGGGCTGAATTACTACCAGATCGAAATTACGGGACCGGCGCAAGATTTGCACTCTGGAATTTTTGGCGGCGCGGTGCCGAATCCGATCACCATCCTGTGCGAACTGTTTGCCAAGCTGCACGACAAAAATTCCCGCGTCGCGATTCCTGGTTTCTACGATGACGTCGCGAAACTGTCGAAGGCCGAACGCAAGGCGCTCAATTCGCTGCCGTGGAAGGCGAGCGAATTCAAGAAGACCGTGGGCGCGCCGGGTCTCAGCGGCGAAAAAGGATGTTCGATCGTGGAGCAACTGTGGACGCGTCCGACGCTGGAGTTGAACGGAATCTGGGGCGGGTACACCGGCGAAGGCGCGAAGACGGTTATCCCGTCGAAAGCGTATGCGAAATTTTCGACGCGGCTTGTGCCCAATCAGAATGCGGAAAAAATCACGAAGGCTGTCGAGCGGCACATCCGCAAGCTGCTGCCAAAAACGGTGAAGTTCAAACTCGAAGTGCACAGCGAGGGCAAGGCGTGGGTCGCGCCGTACACGCACCCGTTCTTTGAAGTGGCGCACGAAGCGCTCGAGAAGGGATTCGGCAAGCGGGCCGTGTTCATCCGCGAGGGCGGATCGATTCCCTTCGTCACGCAAATGCACGACACCTTCAAAGTGCCGTGCATCCTCCTGGGTTTCGGATTGCCGGATGAAAACGCACACGCTCCGGACGAACACATTTCGCTGGAAAATTATTTTGGCGGGATCAAGGCCGTGGCCCAATTCTACGAAGGCCTGGGAAATTTGTAAGGTTTGCGTGGCGCGGGCTTCAGCCTGCGGGGTTTAGTCCTAGCAAGACCGAACCCCACAGGCTACACAGGCTTCGATAAAAATACTTTTTGTCATCCCGAGCGAAGCGAGGGATCTGCTTTTCTTCTCGGCTTCCAAGAAACAGCAGGTTCCTCGGGCGAACCCCGCCCTTCGGAATGACATGGCGCGAGTTTTTCCGCAGGCTGAAAAGCCTGTGCCACTGAAGGCTACACCGTGGAAAGCGCGGCCTGCCGTCCGCGCGCAAATTCTTCGAGCGTGGCGTTCGCCGTGGAGATAATTCCCAGCGCGTCGGAAACCCCCTGGATTTTCGCGCCGGGCACCACGATGTAAATCTCATCCGGCCCCAGATTGGTATACACGCGATTTCCAATGCAGCCCAAGGTGGTAACGGTTCCGCTCGCAAGCGCCGCAGGCAGCGCCATGCAGGACGGTCGGCCAAGAAGCGGCATGGCGCTGCTCGCTCCGGCGCGGATGGAAAGCTCGTTCAGCAGCATTGCCGCGGGAGCCTTGCAGGAAAAAATCACAACACTGGGCGCAACCGTCGCATCGCCGAGCGGCGCAAACACCACCGCCGCAGGCTCTTTGGCAAGTTGCGGAATGCCGGGAACTTCTTCCGGCCGCACATAGCCGAGGTTGAACATCATGCCCAGTGTGGTCTCGGTTTCCTGAACACGATCGGGCGGAAGTTGAATATTGTGCGTGTAGGCGCCCACGGCGCAATTGAAGTGATCCGCCGGAACGGTGTAAAACGCGCGCCCCGCGGCGGCCAATCGCCAGTAGCTGCAACCGGCGGGTTCCGTGCCGGAAAATTTAGCGATGCCCGAAGGCACGCGGTCAAGAAACGTGACAGCCACGGGCCGTCTGTCCAGGGCCAGCCGCGCCGTAAATTGTTTTTCCAGTTCCTTCCAGTTTGTCATCTACTCTCCTCGGAAAATGGAACAAAAAGCATAGCATACTCGCAGCGCATGGGGGCGCATTGCTGGAAGCCGCGCCAAATCTGGGTTTTTATATGTTTTTTCTTGCGTTGGGCTCGCTTCGCCCGTATAGTGCTCGCCGTGCGTGGCTCTTTCATTTGGAGGAGCGCGGGCACATCAGCAGTCTCAATTCTGAGGAGGAGAAAGAAACTAGATGGCAAAACCACTGAGCAAGTCCAAGATTGTCTCGCACATCGCCGACAAACTCGGCACGACCAAGAAGGTTTCCGCGCAGTTCTTCGAAGAACTATTCAAGCTCGCGGTCAAGGAAGCCAAAGGCGGCGCGGGCAAATTCGTGATTCCGAACATCGGACGCGTCGTAAAGGCGCATCGCAAGGCTCGCATGGGCCGCAATCCGCAAACAGGCGAAGCGATCAAGATCAAGGCAAAGACCGTTGTTCGCCTGCGCGCGGCAAAGGCTCTCAAGGACGCGGTTCTCGGATAAGACACGTTTCGCGAAACAGACGAATCGAAGCAATGTGCGGGCTGGGTGTCTCGCAGTCGTTCTGATTCTGCTCCGGCGGATTCCGGGGCGTGGCCTATTCTGTGGATTCACCCAGCTTCGCTTCTGAACTTCGGGTCGAGGTGATCACTTCAACCGCTTTCCCGCCCCGGGCCCAGCCCTCCGGGGTTTTTTCTTTGCAGGGGCTGCCTTCAGGCGGGCGCCTAACACCCGGTCGCTAATCGCTTGAAAGCGGGCGCGACATCGGGACCCCTACAAATCCATTTGCTCAACAGCCCCTCTGAGTTATCTTTGAGGAGTGATTCCTGAGTCCCAACATATCGTATCGCGATATGTCCAACAGCGCGTGCTGCTGCTGAGTGCAATTCTTCTCGCAATATTGTTTGCCATCACGGCCACGCTCGCGCGCACCTACCATTCGCGAGAAGAAGGCCTGGCCTCCGAATGGCTTCAAAAGGGAAATACGGATCTGTCGGGCGGGAAACCGGCGCAGGCATTCGAGGATTTCCGGAATTCACTTTTTTACGGCCCGGAGAATCCCGATGTGCAACTTCGCCTTGCGGAAGTCCTGCTGGCCGATGGCCGGTTCAGCGAGGCACGCTCCTATCTGCTGAATCTTTGGGACCGCGCTCCTGGATCGGGCCAGGTAAATCTGGACCTGGCCCGCGCTTCCATGAATATGGGCGACTTGGATCAGGCCATCCGATATTTTCATGGTGCGATTTTCGGAAGTTGGGAAAAAGAACCTGCGATTGAGCGGCGAAAAGTTCGCCTGGAGTTGTGCGAATTTCTCCTCTCGCCTCGTATGACCAGCGACGCGCAGGCGGAAATCGCGGGACTCGCCGTGGATACTCCCGCGGAAAACGGCGCGCTGCGCGAGGAAAACGGCCGCCTATTTTCCAGGGCCGGCGATCCCGCCAAAGCCCTTCCGGAATTTGAAGCTGCGTTGCGTGACGATCCCCTCCAGAGCCAATGGCTTGGCGCCGCTGGCCAGGCGGCATTCGATGCCGGCGACTTTTTGAAAGCGGAAACTTATTTTTCCAGAGCCGAGCGAGAGGATCCCTCCAATGAAATTCATTCTTCGCTGCTCCTGGTTCGGAGCCTCCTCGGCAACGATCCATATATGCCGGGATTGAGCGACGAAGAGCAGGGCAGCCGGATCTGGCGCGACTTCAAGCAGGGTCTTGAAAGGCTGCGCCATTGCACCGGGACAGAAGCAAGCAGCACTTCATCAGGCTCATCTTCAGCAGACTCATCGGGCACGGATTTGCAGGAATTGAGCCAAGATGCCCAGGAATTGCAAAAGCGCATCAATCAAGTTTCGCTGGGCAAGAATCCGGAAATGCGAAATGAGGCCATGCGCATGGTTTCTCGAATGGAAGAAACCACTTATTCGGCATGCGGGCCCGCCACAAGCATGGACCAGGCATTGAAAATGATTGTGAAGCGCCACGAAGGGACCAATCCATGAGCGATCGGGACACACCGGTCGAAGAGACGCCGCTTCCACCAATGGTGGAAGCGCCTCCTGCCACGAATGCGCGCAACTCAGGCCTCAAATGGCTCAGTTCCCGCGCGCGCTCTCTGACGCTTTCCGAAGGCAATCTATTTCTTCTGCTGGCCATCATTATTGGGATATTTTCGGGAATGGCAGTGGTTTGCTTTCGCATTGCCATCGAATGGGTTCGCCTCGGCATGCTCGGCTCCGCGCTTGCTCCGCCCCGTTTGCGTGTTTTGTTCGCGCCAGCAGCGGCGGGCCTGGTGGTCGCTTTTTTGGTGCAGAAATTTTTTCGAGGCGCCAGCGGAAGCGGCGTGAACCAAACAAAAGCTGCTGTCTACGTTTTCGACGGCTACGTGGCCTTCCGAACCGTCATCGGAAAATTTGTGACTTGCTCGATCGCCATTGGCAGCGGGCACTCGCTGGGCCCGGAGGATCCATCTCTACAAATGGGAGCGGGGATCGCCTCCGCGCTCGGCAGACGATTGAAACTTTCCAGGGACAAATTGCGGCTGCT
>PMOP01000303.1:0-2218 GCA_003161495.1 Acidobacteriota bacterium
TTGCAGAAACTTTCCGCCGCGCGAATTCTGCGAACGCTCGATTTTGGATTGATGATGGCCGTGGCGTATCCCATCAATCGCGCGGAACGGGAAGCGGTCGCAAATTTTCTGGGAACGAAGGTGGAAGAATCGCCGCTGCCCGCCAGCGCATTTTGCTCCGCGAATATTTCCATATTGTCCGGTCCGGCAAATGATTCATGGGCGGGATGGAGCCCCTCCGCGTCGAACGCGCGCTACCAGGCCGCGGATCGCGCGGGACTCGCGCCGGGGCAGGTTCGCCGCCTCAAATTGAAATGGGCGCTTGGTTTTCCGGGCGATGTCACGGCCTTCGCTGCGCCGACGGTTGTGAATGGCACTCTGTTTGTCGGCAGCGCCAGCGGCGCGGTCGAGGCGGTGGATGCCAAGACAGGTTGCATCCATTGGGTATATCAAGCCATTGGACCTGTGCGCGCCGCCATCCTTCCCGTTCCCAACGGGTCTGCAACTTCTCTTGTGTTCACCGACTTGATCGGCTGGGCTTACGCGCTCGATGCAAAATCCGGCCACTTGATTTGGAAAAAGCGAATCGATGAGCACGAAGCCGCGCGGTTGACGGGGTCGTCCGTGGCGCTGAATGGAGTTGTATTCATTCCGGCGGCGTCGTGGGAGGAAACGCGTTCCCTCGATCCGCAATATGTGTGCTGCACATTTCGAGGGAGCGTTACGGCGCTGCGCGTGCGCGACGGTTCGGAAATTTGGAAAACATACACGGTGGATGCGCCGCAAAAAACAGGCACGAACAGCGTGGGCGCCGCTCAGTGGGGACCTTCCGGCGCTCCGATCTGGTCGGCGCCGACAGTGGACACCAAGCGGGGACTTCTCTACGTCGCCACCGGAGATAATTATTCTGTGCCCGCAACTTCCACGAGCGATGCCGTGATGGCGCTGGACCTGAAGACGGGACGAATCGTTTGGTCCGAGCAAGTGCTCGCCAACGATGCGTATACATCCGCCTGCCGGAATAAGGGCGTGAACTGTCCTCCGCCGAATGGTCCGGATTTCGATTTCGGTTCGTCGGCCATTTTGGTGCGCGCGCCAAATGGCAAAGAGATGTTGGTTGCGGGGCAAAAATCGGGCATGGTTTACGCGTTTGACCCGGACGCAAAAGGAAAAATTCTCTGGCAAACGCGCGTCGGAAAAGGCGGCCTGAACGGCGGCGTGCAGTGGGGCATGGCGAGCGATGAACAAAAAGTGTACGCAGCCGTAAACGATACTTCCGGCGTGATGAACACTGCAGGGCCCGTGGGCGGCGCGACATTCGATCCTGCGAAAGGCGGCGGCCTCACGGCGCTGCATCTGGAAGACGGCTCGAGAGCGTGGTTTGCTCCGAGCCACCCATGCGATCCGCCACGGCCAGGGTGCAGTCCCGGCCAATCCGCCGCATTGACGCTGATTCCCGGCGTCGTATTTTCGCCCTCGCTCGATGGACACGTGCGCGCGTTCAGCACCGAGGACGGCGAGATGCTTTGGGACTTCGACACGGCCGCGCAGACCTATTCCACGGTGAACGGAGTGCCAGCCAAAGGCGGCTCGATTGACGGAGCGGGGCTGGTGGTTGCGGGCGGGATGCTGTTCCTCAATTCGGGATATCCGCGCAACGGCGGGATGCCTGGCAATGTGCTACTGGCGTTTGCGCCGGAGGAGTGAAGCAGACACAAGACTGTGAAGATTCTGCATTTCATTGTAGATTTCTTCCGATATGAAACAGGCTAAGCTGCAAGAAACCAATTCAACGATTCTCTTCAGCGCCAAGTTGTTTGCGCCCAATGCAAACGTAAAGACTGGACCCTGGACCCTGAATCTTCCCAAGAACGCGAGTGCGAAGCTTCCCTCGCGAGGCATGACGATGGTGGAGGGAACGATCAATGCCTTCCCTTTTCGAGCCGCTCTCGAACCTGACGACAAAGGTAGTCACTTGCTCATAGTTAACAAAACCATGCGCGATGCCGCAGGCGCAGATGCCGTAGACACGGTGACGGTGGAGATTACGCGGGCCGGAGAAGAACCGGAGATTAGGGTGCCAATGGATCTTCGGAAAGCCCTGGCAGCCGCTCCGCTGGCGCAGGCGGGGTGGCAGGACATCACGCCAATGGCGCGCCGGGACTGGATTTTCTCGATAAGCTCAGCCAAGCAGCCGGAAACGCGCAGGCGCCGGATCGAGAAAGCGTGCGACATGCTT
>PMOP01000303.1:2266-3109 GCA_003161495.1 Acidobacteriota bacterium
GAAGCGGCAGTTTGAGAAGCAAAAATCATGAAACGGTATGTGTTCTTGTTTCAAATCTCCTCCGCTGACGCATTCACCCCATCAGCCTGTCCTCCGTAGCGTAACCCTTCCTGAATCGTATTGATCCGTATTTACATATCTATTAAATTCGCGTATAAATGTATTTTATGGAGGTGTCCGTGCGTTCCGAAGAATTGCTCAATCCGCGCGATGCCGCGCGATCGCTGGGGATCAGCTATCCCACACTGAAGCAGTGGATCTACAAAAAAAAATTGCGCAGCATCCGTACCGCGGGAGGGCATCACCGGATTCCCGCATCCGAGATTGAACGATTTCTGCCGCGAACTGAGGAGAAGGATGTCCTGACCGGACGCCGCAACTTTCGGCGCATCAGCGGGCGCAATCAATTGATCGGACGGATCGTGGAAGTGCGTTACAGCGGTTTGCTGGCACAAGTGAAACTCCTGATCGCTGGGCAGCGCATTTCCTCGATCATCACGGCGGATGCCGCGCGCGAAATGCGGCTCGAAAAAGGACAGACAGCGGCGGCCCTCATCAAATCCACCGAAGTTATGATCGTGCGCGTGTGATTCCGGACGATGGAACGATGAAGAGGATTCGCGGAATATTCTGCATTGCGGCGCTCGCGGGACTTGTGTTGGCGTCGCCGTTGCAGTCGGCTCGTGCGCGCGACGCCGCATTCCCATTGTGGCCGCAAGCGAAGGCAGAATCGTGCGGCACTATCACCGTGGCCGCGGCGTCCGACCTGACCTACGCGATGAATGAAATTGTTGCGAATTTCGAGAAGGCGACGGGCTGCGCGGTTCGCCTCAGCCTGGGCTC
>PMOP01000514.1 GCA_003161495.1 Acidobacteriota bacterium
CCGCCCTGCCCACGATGTCTTTTAGCCGCCCGAAGAACAGCACGCGCACACGCATCGGTTTATTCTATCCGCGTACACCAGAAAGTTCCACTATGCACATCCGCGTGGCGCGACCCATTCGTTTTAAATCGACTTTAAATCGTACAGATTTTCCATTGAGGGTAACGGGGCTATTTTCTCGCCGCATCGCAGAGGCCAAGTTTGCCGATTCCAATTTCAAATCTCGAATTTGAAATTTGAAATTTCAAGGGGCTTATCGCCCTGCCCGACGGTAGAATATGCGCCAACAGAATGATGATTCCAGCGACGATCTAGTCACGAAGCCAGTTCGCAATTCGTCGCCGAGGGGCACAGGGAGGAATCTTCAGATGCGCATTCTGGTTTCAGGCTCGACGGGATTCGTGGGAACGGCACTGGTGAAAACGCTGGAGGGGCAAGGGCATACGGTTGTGCCTCTGGTGCGGGGCGGCGCGGCGCGGAGGGATGCTGCGACGGTTCACGCTAAAGGTCACGAAGAAAACGTCGCGTGGGATCCCGTAACGGGCCGGTTCGATGCGGCGGGAGCCGAGGGCGCGGATGCGCTCGTTCATCTGGCGGGAGCGTCCATTGCCGACGGGCGCTGGAACGCAGCGCGCAAGGAATTGCTGCGCACCAGCCGGATCGACGCGACGCGGCACCTGATCGGGGCGCTCGGGAAATTGCAGCGGCCGCCGCGCGTGATCGTGGCGGCATCGGCCATCGGTTACTACGGCGATCGCGGCGAGGAAACCCTTACGGAGGCCAGCGCGCCGGGAACCGATTTTCTGCCGGAGATTTGCCGCGGGTGGGAAGCGGAAGCGGCGCGCGCTGCGCTGTTCGGCGCGCGCGTGGTGAACCTGCGATCTGGAATCATACTGGCGGCGCACGGAGGCGCGCTGCCGCGAATGGTATTGCCTTTCAAACTGGGCGCGGGCGGACGGCTGGGCAGCGGCCGTCAGTGGATGTCCTGGGTGACCCTGCGGGAAACTATCAGCATCATCCAATTTGCCTTGACGACGCCGGGGCTTGCCGGACCCGTCAACGTCGTTACTCCAAATCCGGTTCGAAACACTGAATTCACGAAGGTTCTCGCGAAGACCCTTCATCGGCCGGCCATGTTCCCCGCGCCCGCTTTCGCGTTGCGGCTGGCACTCGGTGAGATGGCGGACGCATTGCTTCTCGCCAGCCAGAAAGTAATGCCGGCAAAGCTTGCCGATTCGGGATACCGATTTTCGCAGCCCGACCTCGCGGGCGCGCTCGCAGATGTGCTCCGAAAATAGCGCCCCGCCCACGCGCTTCATTCGAAAGAATATCCGAAGGTGCTAGAAAAATTTCCAAGATTTTCCGGGAATGGAATTGACATCAAAAGTGACTCTGCTAAACTTTACTTGGAGGAATTGTGCCGCTCCCGGCTCCTCCGCACCCCAACCCGAACTGAAATCGATCGAATCTCAAGTGGCGCAGGCCTTCAGCCTGTGGGTTTTCGCCAGCGCAGCATCAAAACCCACAGGCTGAAGCCTGCGCCACCAAACAAACCATGAATCACAGGTCCAATTGCGACATGAGTGCGTCAAGGTTCGACTCATCGACCAGCAGATCGGGAGTTTTTCCGGAAGATAAACCTTCCACTTCGTCAAAAGCCTGAAACAGCCGCATTTTCGCGACGGCGTATTCTTCTGTTCCGGTGAATGGCCGGCCGGTGCGCGCCGCCCACTTTTCCAGGGCGTCTTTGACCACAAAAATCTTCACCGGAAAGACATGCTTGCGGTCAACCGAGGTCATGTACACATATTCGGTCCCGGCCGCTGAGCCGCGCTTCGCTTTTTCCACTTCGTAAAAATAATACTGGTACACAAAACCCGTCGCCGCCGAATAGCTTTTCACACGGTGCGCGGCTTCAGGACGAGGCATGCAAGGATTATTAAAGGCAAGAACAGCCCTGTCAACCTGGGATCTCGCCTCAAGCCCTGCCCCAAATTGAATCACGTTCCCGATTATTTTCCCAACTTGGCACAAAATGAAAGCCTGCGCAGATTGACAAAGCCTCTGCGGCAATTCCACACCACCAAAAGGAATCCGAGAATTCAGAACATCGAATGTCGGCAACACGTTGTCCGCGCGAGCTTTGCCCTGATTGCTCGGCATTTCAAACCCGAGTGGCAACTTTTGAGGGGAGCGTATTTTTCTGGTGCACCGCGCTGGCACACCGCGTGCAATTGCCGCTGCAATGGAACGAAGCACGAAACTTCGCGGACGCTGTCATGGGGCTCGCACCCTGCTTTACTGGTGTCCCGCGCTGCTTCTCGTCGCGTCCTTCCTGGGTTGTGCCGGGCTTGCAGGCTCGGAGCCGGCACAGCCCCCTCCCTCCACGGTAATTGTGACGGTCGCACCGTCAAGCGCGTCCGTCCCTCTGGGCGAGCCGCAAACTTTCACCGCAACCGTGAGCAATACAGCGAACACGGCCGTGACCTGGAGCGTGGATGGAATTCCCGGCGGGAATGCGACGGTGGGAACAATCGACGCGGGCGGCGTCTACATGGCTCCCGAAGTCCTTACCGCATCGCCGAGCATTTCTCTCACCGCCACCAGCGTGGCCGACCCATCCAAAAGCGCCACCGGGACCATCACCATCGCGAGTTTATTTTCCCTGGCCGTGTCCGGGCCGTCGTCAGTCAAGGCGGGAAACACCGCGACGTACACGGCGACGCTCACGCCAGCCGCCGGCTCGAATCCCAGCCGCGCGATTTCCTGGAGCGTCGCGGGAACGGGCTGCACGGCTGCGGCCTGCGGGACGATTTCCTCGAGCGGCATTTACAGCGCGCCATCCATTCCACCTTCTCTGGGAACCGTGCAAATCGTGGCCACGCCGAAAGCCGATCCATCGAAGGCCGCTTCCATTGGTGTTTCCATTATTGCCGTAATCGGGATTTCGATCTCGCCCACTTCGGCGGCCGTACCGCTCGGCGCCGCGCAAGCGTTTCAAGCCACCGTGACCGGAGCACAGAACACAACGGTCACGTGGGATGTCAACGGAATAGCCGGCGGCAACGCGACCGTCGGAACGATTGTGAATTCGCCGTCTGCTCCGGACATCGCCACCTATACCGCCCCGCAAATTCTTCCGGCGGGCGGATCGGTAACCGTGCATGCGATCAGCAATACGAATCCAGTCGTTTCCGCCAGCGCCACCATCACTTTCAATACTTCCATCAACGTAACCTTATCGCCGGCAATCGCGTCGCTCACGCTCAACGAGCGCCAGACTTTCAGCGTGCACGCCAACAACACGTCCAATCAAAACGTGATCTGGTTCGTCAACGGAACCGCGGCGGGAAATTCGGCGACCGGCGAGGTTTGCGTGACAGGATCAAATCCGTGCCAGCCGGTTTTGACGAGCACGGGCGGGAGCGTCGACTACATTGCGCCCGCCGGATTGCCCACGCCCAATCCGGCGATCCTCACAGCGACGAGCCAGGCGGACGGCACCGCGAGCGCTTCGGCGAGCATCACGATTCTGGCTCACATTGGCGTCAGCGTTCTGCCGGCAAACGCGACAATTGCGCTCACGGGAACATTGCAATTTGCCGCCAGCGTTACGGGCACCGAAAATTCCCAGGTAATCTGGTCGATCACAGGCGCGGGGTGCGGCCAGGCAGGCGTTTGCGGATCCATCGATTCGACCGGGCTGTACACCGCGCCCGCCGTTGCGCCTTCGCCAGCCTTGCTTGAGGTGGTTGCCACAAGTTCGGCGGACGCAAGCCAATCGGGAACGGCAACAGTTACGATTTCGAGAGGGCCGGGTATTTCTTCTCTTTCTCCGTCGAGCGCCTATGCAGGCTCGGCGGGCGGCTTTACTTTGCTCGTCTCCGGAAACAATCTTTCTCCGTCCGCTCCGGGACCCGGCTCGACGATTCTCATCAGCGGCACTCCGCGAGCTTCGTTCTGTGCATTGAGTACGCAATGCATAACGTCGCTCGCCGCATCCGATTTGCAATCCGCGGGAAATTTGCCGGTGCAATTGGAAAATCCAGACGGAACGCTATCCAATACGCTGGCGTTCGTCGTGCTCGCGCCCGGCTCGGGAACGGGGACGATCTCTCTGACCCCGAGCGCTCCCACAAGTGTGGGAAATGACATCGTCGTCGTGGAACTCAGCACTAACGGCGGATCGGGCGCCGCGGGAAATGTCAGTTTGAATGTCGCCGCGATCGGCCCTTACAACCCGGGGACATCGTCCTGCGTGCTGGGAGGGAGCCCGGTGATCGTTCAGCGCCTCGCGACGGGAACAGGAACGGCGGACGTGTGCGTTTTTTCCGTGAGCGGGCTGGATCCCTCCTTCACGTATACGATCAGCGGGCCGCCCGTGCCGGACATCACCGTCATCAATCGCGAGCCGCTGGGCCTGGGCATCCTGCACTTGACGTTGTCCGTGCCCGCAACAGCGGCTCCGGGTCCGCGAACACTCTTTGTTGAAAATCCAGAAGGCGACGAGGCCGTCGGAACCGGCGCCATCGAGGTGCGTTAATGCGAGAGAGAATCGGAATTCGTGTTGCGGTATTGGTTGCGGTCGTGGTCGCGTTATGGATTGTTGTTTTGTTCTTGCCGGCCGTTCGCGCCACGACGCTCGCGC
>PMOP01000361.1 GCA_003161495.1 Acidobacteriota bacterium
TACACAAACGAGCGCAACCACTGCCAGGACTCCAGCCGTATAAAACGCGACCCCGTAGTTCTTGTACCTGTCGAAAAGCACTCCTCCAATGGTCGGTCCAAGAATCCCCGAAAATCCCCAGGCGGTAAAGAGCGTGCCGTAGTTTGTGCCGGCATAGCGCGTGCCCCAAAAGTCGGACACCGTCGTTGGAATTACCGACGCTTGCGCTCCATAGCTGAAATACACGAAATAAATTAGCACGTACAGCGCGGTCAAGCGCGCACCAACCCAGTAGAGCGCGGGCATGGCGACGCAGGACATGGCCAACACAAATCGCAGTGTGTTGAGCCTGCCCATAAAGTCCGAAAACCAGCCCGACAAGACCCGTCCGGAAACATTTCCAAACGCTCCCACCACGAGGCCCAGAGTCGCAAGCGTCGCGCTGGAAATCCCCTGACTATTCGCAAAGGGAATCAGTTGGCTGATGACCATGAGCCCCGCCGTCGATCCAAGTCCAAATCCGAACCACAGCAAGTAAAACGCCGGCGTGCGCAACACCTCGCCAGGAGTGAACTCGTGCCGCGGAGTTTTTTTGAGAGTGGAAACATGACTCGTCCGTTCTTCAATTGCCGGTGGATTTTTCAACAGGAAGGCCGCAGTCATCGTCATCACGAGAAAAATTCCGCCAAGGATCATGCACGAAGTGCGCCAACCAAAACGAGGAAACAACACCAGGTTTGCGAACGATCCAAATACAGCCGATCCACTGCCGAAACCAACCAGCGCGAGGCCAATTGCCAAGCCGATCCTGTCGGGGAACCATTTAGCCATCACCGGGACGACAGTCCCGTAGCCAAATCCCGTCCCGGTGCCTCCCAATCCTCCGTAGAAAAAATAAAGGAAGTACAAATTGGACGTGTACGAAAAAAGAAAAAAACTCAGCGTGATCAAAATGCTTCCGGTCACTGAAATCCAAAACGGCCCGAAGCGGTCCTGCAGCTTTCCGGCCAGAAGAAGTGACGCCGCAAACATGACCGTGGCTAAAGTGAAAACCGCGGAAGTCTGCGCGCGTTTCCACCCGAACTCATGCTCGAGTGGCGCAACGAATACGCTCCAGGCATAGAGCGTCCCCAGAGCAAGCGTCATCAGAACAGCCCCGAACAAACGCCACCAGCGGCTGATCGAAACCTGCTCCGCGCTCAGGCTGACAGGCAGGGAAATGGATCGTTCTGAAATGCCGCCGGGCGTGGGAGTCGCTGTCATCCACTTTCTTCCGATTATTTTTTCACAGGCTCGATTTTCGGGCCTTCAATTCGCTGCGGAACGTGCCCTCGCTTATAGATCATGACGGTACGCTTGAATTCGATCACCACGGTTCCATCCTGTTTGAAACCCGTAGTTTTGAAGCGCACAATTCCGACGTTGGGCCTCGATTTGGACTCGCGTTTTTCAAGAACCTCGCTCTGAGAATACAGCGTGTCGCCATCGAAGAGCGGATTCGGCAGTCGCACTTCGTCCCAGCCTAAATTGGCCATCGCGTTTTGCGAGATGTCGGCGACGGATTGTCCCGTAACCACCGCGAGCGTGAACGTGGAATCGACGAGCGCCCGCCCAAATTCCGTTTTCGCCGCGTAGGCATGATCGAAGTGAATGGGATTGGTATTCATGGTCAGCAGGGTGAACCAAATATTGTCGCTGGCCAGGACCGTGCGGCCGAGCGCGTGGCGAAAAATATCTCCTACCTCGAAGTCTTCAAATACTCTTCCCGTCCATCCTTCTTTCATTGCCATCATCGCCATCCTTGCATTGTTCGATTGGGAATTAGATTATTTTTTCGCGCCGCCAGCCGGCAATCGTCTCTCCATCAAAACCTAATTCACTCAAAATTGCATCTGTTTGCTGGCCTAAAGCCGGAACTTCGTTCATTACCGTTTCCACATTCTCCATTGTGACCGGAGGAAGAAGCGCAGGCAGCGAGCCTGCCGGAGAACCCACCGAACTCCAGCGCCCTCGCGCCTTCAATTGCGGATGTTCCACAAACTCTTGCACGGTGTTTTGCCTGGCATTGGCAATTTTCGCGGTTTCCAGGCGCGCGATAATTTCCGCGGCCGTCAGCTTCTGGAAAACTTCCCGCATCGCTTGATCGAGCTGCGGTCGATTCTGAACGCGCTTCGCATTGGAATCAAAACGCGGATCGGCGAACAGCTCGGGCCTCTCCAAAACCACCTCGCAAAATTTCTTCCATTCGCGCTCGTTCTGCAGCCCGAGATACACAATTTTATTGTCTCCACTCACGACCGGACCGTACGGCGCGATCGTGGCGTGGTTCGCCCCGGAGCGCTGCGGTGCCGATCCCCCAAACGAATAATAAGCGGCGTAACTCATCCATTCCCCAAGCGAATCGAGAAGCGAAGTCTCCAGCGCGACGCCCTCACCCGTCTGCGATCTCACCAGCAGCGCCGTCAATATGCCCGAATAGGCATACATCCCGCACGCGATGTCCGCGACAGAAATGCCCACCTTGCACGGCGTCTCTTCCGTCCCGGTGATGGAAATCAGTCCGGCCTCGGCCTGGATCAACATATCGTACGCCTTCTTATCACGGTACGGCCCTGAGGACCCGTACCCGGAAAGATCGCACACGATCAGCCGCGGATATTTTTTGCGCATCTCCCGCGTGGCGAAGCCGAGCCGCTCGGTAGCTCCCGGCGCTAAATTCTGCACAAACACATCCGCCTTCTCCATCAAGCGAGCGAGAACCAGCTTGGCTTCCGCGCGCTTCAGATCGAGCGTCAAGGATTCCTTGGACCGGTTGAGCCACACAAAGTGGCTGGACAATCCGCGCACGGCCGCGTCATAGCCGCGCGCAAAATCTCCCTCATCGGGCCGTTCGATTTTAATGACGCGCGCGCCCAAATCCGCTAGCTGGCGGGTGGCGAAGGGCGCAGCGACGGCCTGCTCCAAAGACACGACCGTGATTCCGGCAAGCGGCCGCATCAATAGGACCTGGGCAGGCCCAGAACATGCTCCGCCAGATAGCTCAAAATTAAATTCGTGGAAATAGGCGCCACTTGATAGAGCCGGGTCTCGCGGAACTTGCGCTCAATATCGTATTCTTCGGCGAATCCAAATCCTCCGTACGTCTGCACCGCGACATTCGCCAGTTCCCAGGAAACGTCCGCCGCCAGCAGCTTCGCCATGTTTGCTTCCGGGCCGCACGCTTTGCCGCTATCGAACATCCCGGCCGCGCGCGCGACCATCAGCCGGGCCGCCGATAGGTTGGCGTATCCGCGAGCGATCGGGAATTGAACGCCCTGATTTTTTCCGATCGGCCTGTCGAAAACGACACGCTCATTCGCATATTTGCAAGTGCGTTCCAAAAACCAGCGCGCGTCGCCGATACATTCCGAGGCGATCAGGATTCGCTCCGCATTCAAACTGTCCAGCAGGTAGCGGAATCCCTGGCCTTCCTCTCCCACCAGATTTTCGGCGGGAACTTCCAGATTATCAAAAAACAATTCGGTGGTGGCATGATTCATCATCGTGCGAATCGGGCGAATCCGCAGCCCGTGGCCCACGGCCTGCCGGAGATCGACCAGAATAGTGGAAAGCCCTTCGGTGCGTTTCTTTACCTGGTCCGCGGGCGTCGTGCGCGCAAGCAGCAGCATCAAATCGGAATGCTCGGCGCGCGAAATCCAGATTTTCTGTCCGTTGATCACATAGCGATCCCCATTTCTGACCGCCATGGTTTTTAGCTGCGTGGTATCGGTGCCCGTATTCGGTTCGCTCACTCCAAACGCCTGCAGCCGCAGAGATCCATCGGCAATTTTAGGCAAGTACTGCCGCTTATGCGTTTCCGATCCATGCCGCAAAAGCGTGCCCATGATGTACATCTGCGCATGGCACGCCGCCGCATTACCGCCCGAGTGGTGAATCTCCTCGAGAATGATGGAAGCTTCCGTGACGCCGAGCCCCGCGCCGCCATACTCTTCGGGAATCAGCGTAGCCATGTATCCGGCGTGCGTCAGCGCCTGGACAAACGCCTCCGGATAGGCGCGTTTCTCGTCGAGTTCGCGCCAATATTTATCCGGATATTCCCGGCATAATTCGCGCACGGCGGATTTTAGTTCTTCGTGCGATTCATCGACAGCGCTGTTCATTGGATTCAACCGAAGACCTCGTCCTGAAAGCGTGGTCTAGCGTAAACTTTGTCTCGAATGATACGCAATCGCTTTAAATTTAGAAACGCCAAGAGGGCAGAATAGCAGAAATGAATTTGTAGTGTATCTTAGCGAATGCCGGCACCGCGCGAGATGGAGAAGACGTGGACCCCATAACTCGAACGCTCGTTCAATTCTCTCACGCGCTCGATTCCAGCGACCTGAGCAGTGAAGTCGTCGAGCGCGCGAAATATCTACTCATCGACTATCTTGGCGTTGCTATTGCCGGCTCGCTCACGGAATCCTCGCAGCCGGTGTACCGGATGCTGGCGCGCTCAGGCTCTCCCGGCCCGTGCACGGTAATTGGCGCCGGGTCACAAAAAACCCCGGGATCGGCGGCGCTCGCGAACGGTACGGCCGCTCACAGCGTGGAACTCGACGACACGCATCAGGCCGGTTCCATCCATCCGGGCGTCGTGATGTTTTCAACGGCCATCGCGCTGAGTGAAATTCAGTCGGACATCGACAGCGGTCAATTTTTAACAGCAGTCGTCGCCGGATACGAAGTCGCTACGCGCCTCGCCATGGCCCTGCAGCCGAAATATCATTACGAATTGGGATTCCATCCCACCTCGACCTGCGGCGTATTTGGCGCCGCTGTCACAGCGGCGAAACTTCTGCGCCTCAGCGAAGAGCAAATGCTTTCCGCCGTGGGCATCGCCGGAAGCATGGCCGCCGGTTCCCTGGAATTTCTTGCGGACGGCACCTGGACCAAGCGCCTGCATCCCGGCCTCGCCGCGCAAAATGGAATTTTTGCCGCAAAATTAGCTGCGGAAGGTTTTCAAGGCCCTACAACAATTCTCGAAGGCCGCGACGGTTTTCTCCATGCTTACTCGCGAAAACCAAAGCCTGAACTCGTCACGCTAGATCTGGGAAAGGATTTTGAGATCCTGCGCACCAGCATCAAGCCCCACGCCTGCTGCCGTTACATGCAGTCTCCCATCGACGGCCTGATCGAACTCGCCGTGAAGCACGACATTCCTCCCGAGCAGGTTGAACGCGTCGAAGTCGCCGTTCTCGAAGCCGGATGGCCGCTTGTTTGTCTGCCGCGAAAGCGAAAATACGCGCCCACCAATGTCGTGGACGCGCAATTTTCCATGCCCTATGGAGCCGCAGTTGCCCTCGCTTTTCGCGCGGCAGGCCTCGACCAATTCACCGATGAAAATTTCCATTCGCCACAAATCCAAAGTTTGATGGGCAAAGTGGTCCTGCAAAAAGATAAGCGCATCGAAAAAAACTTTCCCGAGGAATGGCCCGCCATCGTGCAAATTCACCTGAAGAACGGAAAGCATTTTGAAAAGCGCGTCCGTTATCCGAAAGGCGACCCGGAAAATCCGCTGACCTGGCAGGAATTATCAGCCAAGTTTCATTCGCTCGCGTCGCGCGTTTTTCCAAACACCCGCTGCGACCAAATCATCGCTGCAGTGAGGGAAATGAAATCGCCGGCGGACCTTCGCAAAATTTGGAAATTGGCAGCGAGCCCGGATGCGCTTTCGGCCCTGCCAAACGGATAGCCCTCATGTAGCACAGGCACTCTTGCCTGTGCGGTTTTAGCAATCGAAAGCGGTACCGCATAACCGTTATCAGCAGCTCACAAAATCACACAGCCAAGAGTGGCTGTGCTACTCAAAGGAGCCCCACGCATGCCAGGCCGTCTGCAAAATAAAGTAGCCCTGATTACCGGCGGCAACAGCGGAATAGGCGAAGCCGCCGCTCGCCGCTTCACCCAGGAGGGCGCAAAAGTAGCGATCCTCGCCCGCCGCGAAACAGAAGGCCGCGCCGTCCAGGATGCAATCCGCGCGCAAGGCGGCGAAATCACTTTTCTTCCGTGCGACGTCACCGATCGCGCCGCCGTCGAAGCGGCGGTCGCGCAAACGGTCGCCACCTATGGCGGCTTGCACGTGCTCATCAACAATGCCGGTGGCGGCGCGCGCGAAATGTTTCCCGCGGAATCCGATGAGACATGGAATCGCGTGGTCGGAGTAAATCTGACCGCCTGCTTCCTCACCTGCAGGGCGGCTTGGCCTCATCTCATCAAAGCCGGTGGCGCCGCCATCGTCAATGTATCTTCCCTGGCCGCCGTGTCCGGAGTAAGTGAAGCCGTCCTGGAAAAATTTCCCACGCTTCCTTCGGCTTCGTACATAGCCGCAAAAGCCGGCCTCGAAGGTTTTACTCGCTATATCGCCAGCCTGGGCGGACCACACCACATTCGCGCCAACTGCGTTCGCCCCGGCCAAATTCTCACGCGGCGTCTCACCACCGCCGCAGGCGAGCACGTCTTCGCGCGCCACTTCGAGATTTGGCAATTGCTAAAAGGTCCGGGATACGCCGAAGACGTGGCCAATGCCATGCTGTTTCTCTCTTCCGACGAATCGCGTTTCATAACAGCCGAGATGATGAATGTCGACGGCGGAGCTGCGGCAAAGCTGTAATACTTTGTAAAAAAAAGGTAGAGTCGCGAGTTTTTAGTAGCACAGGCACTCTTGCCTGTGCGGTTTTCGCGATTGTTGTTGCCCCCGAATCTTCAGCACACATCAAAACCGCACAGGCAAGAGTGCCTGTGCTACCCAAAGCGAAAAACTTCGTCGCGCCGCCTCCGGCAGTGTAGAATATCGTTCATCGTAGCCCGTTTAAAACGAACGTCACATGGAGAATCAAATGAAAACTTTGTGGATCGGCGCGGTGGCAGCATTCGCAATCTTGATGGCGCTTCCGGGATCGCTGCGCGCGCAATCGGCGCAAGCGTTGCCAATTCCCAGCGTCGATTCGGCCATCGACTTTCCGAACGAACACGAAATGCCCGATCCGAATCTGACCTACAAGATCGTGTTCGACATCGGCAAAGCGGCCGACAAAGTCGACGATGTAAATCCTGGCCTCACCGTCATTTCTCGTTATTTCAATACGCTGGCCAAGGGCGGCGTCCCGGCCGATCACAGAAAATTCGTCGTGGTATTCCACCAGGGAGGGACCGAAATCGCCCTGAACAACGCCGCCTACAAGACCCTCAAAGACGGCCATGACAATCCCAACATCCCCCTGCTCCACAGCATGAAGCAAGCCGGCATCGACTTCCGCGTTTGCGGCCAGGGAGTCATCTCCAGAAAAATCGACGTAGCCACCATCAATCCCGAAATTCAGGTCGATCAATGGGCCATGACCACGATCACCACGCTTCAGCTCCGCGGCTACGTTCGCGTGGCAATGAATTAGAAGTTCGNNTCGTCAATTTAGCGAGTGTTGGACCACCGTTGGCTGTGATGTAGACTCTCTCCCTCGCCGTGGACCAACTGGACAGCGAGAATGCGCTAACTTGATTTGACTGATTTGTGCGCAAACTTTAAGCTTAAAACTTCAACGAGTAGCAATTGAAAACAACGATGGGAGAAAAGCATGTCAACCGAAGCAAAGTGCCCGTTCGCGGGTGACGCTCGCAAACACACAACGGCTGTATCCCCGACGAATGCGGACTGGTGGCCGAGTCAACTGAACCTGAAGATCCTGCACCAGCGCTCCCCCAAGTCCAATCCAATGGACAAGAAGTTCAATTACGCCGTGGAGTTCAAAAGCCTTGACCTGAATGCCGTCATTAAGGACCTCCATGCACTCATGACGGATTCGCAGGACTGGTGGCCGGCGGACTTCGGCCACTACGGACCTTTGTTCATTCGCATGGCCTGGCACAGCGC
>PMOP01000401.1:0-152 GCA_003161495.1 Acidobacteriota bacterium
GCCTCGACGCATCTGCTCGTGCCCATTCAGGCCGCGTACTTCGCGATCGAGGGAACCGACGACCTGCTCGAAACCTACGAGCGGATTCGCGCGCGGCCCAATCCCGCGCTGAAAGTGGTTGGCGTGCTCATCACGCTGTTTGACAAGCGCAC
>PMOP01000401.1:235-5889 GCA_003161495.1 Acidobacteriota bacterium
TACGGCAAGCTCGCCCTGGAGGTTATCCAACGTGTCGAAGAGAATGGGATTGCCCGTCACGCTGAAGATGCGGCATGACGCGCACTACGTAGAACAACTCGCCAGCTTCAGCGGCGCCGCAATCGGCCGCATGGTTCCGGTCGATAAAATCAGGCCCAACCCCGATCAGCCCCGGAAATTTCTGGGGGACCTGCGCGACCTCACGGAATCGATAAAAGAAAAAGGGGTGCTGGAACCGCTGCTCGTGCGCTTCCTGCCGCGCGACGATTGCTATTACATCATCTCCGGAGAGCGCCGCTACCACGCTTCGCGCGCCGCCGGGCTGCGCGAAGTTCCTTGCATTGAAAAAATCGCGGACGACGCCGAAACGCTGGAACTCGCGCTCATCGAAAATTTGCAGCGCAAGGATTTGACGCCGTTTGAGGAAGCCGACGGGCTGCAGCGCCTCGCGGAACAGTTTGAATATACGCACGAAGACATCGCCAAGAAAATCGCCAAGGCGCGGTCGTCGGTGACGGAAACGATGTCGCTGCGCGTGATTCCCGAGCCGCTGCGCAAGATGTGCATCGACGCCGGCATCGTCACGAAGTCGCTGCTGCTGCAAGTGGCGCGCCAGCCGAACGAACGCAAAATGCAGGAAGCGATTCATCGCATCGCGCAGGCCGGATTGACCCGCGACGAAGCGCGCCGCGAACGGCAGGATGAGCAGGGCGCTGGTCCGCGCCCGCAGCCTTTCATTTTTAATTTTCGGCCGGAGAACGAAGCCTTCCGGCTGCGCATCCAGTTCCGCAAGAGCAATGTCTCCCGCACAGAGCTGATCGACTCGCTGCGCAACCTCATCGAAATGCTCGAGCAGGACGAGAAGTCCTCGGGCAAGGGCGCGGCGAATCCTGCCGTTGCGTAATCGATTGGGTGTCAGGGGCTAAAGCCCTTTTTTATCAGCCATCCTAAATGTCGCGGCTAAAGCCGCGACCCACAAAGACATATAACTGAAAAACTTCCCGGAACTACTGATCGACGCTTTGTAGGGCCGGGCTTCAGCCCGGCCGTAACGTATGTTCCTTAAACCGGCTTTAGCCGCTGAAGCGGCGCTTGGTTGTTGGCCCAGTCTTTCAAATGTTTTCCTTCCATCCACGCGTAGCAAACATTTAAACTCCTAACTTCATGAACGAATTTTCTGCGGTGCAGATCGGCATACTGGAGCGGCTGGTTGCGAAGGAATTCATTCTGGTCGCGTTTCCTTTGTATGCGAATGCGGTCGGCGTGCGAAAGGGAAGCTGCGCGGCGCTGCTCGATCCTGTCGCGAACGGCGGATTCCGCGTGTTCGGCGAACCGTGCATCCTGCTCGACGGCAACCTGACCGTGCGCATCACGGAAAAGAAAAAGGCGTGGTTCGTGTGGAAGAAGCAGCGCGTGGAGGCGACCCGCGAGCGCGTTTCAGAATTAGAAAAGTTTGTGGCCGATCTTAAGCCGCTTTTGGAGCCTAAAGTAACGTGAATCCGGGAAGGGAATCGTTGCTCATCCCCAACCTCTCTGTGCACTCGTTTTTCTCTGTGTTCTCTGTGTTCTCTGTGTTGAGCACTTCTCTTCGGCTGGCCGAAAAAACTTAACACAGAGGACACAGAGAAAAACGAGGACACGGAGATTGCGCTTGGCATTCGTGCAGTCGCATCCGTTTACGGAATCGTGTTATCGTCGTCGTTCGTGAACGCGAGCCCATCGAAACGTACGGCGCAAGAGGAAGCGAATACCGCAGCGGCCGGCGCGGACCGCGCGCCGGTCCCGATTGCCCGCTTGGAAATTCATGAGACCGTGGCGCGGATCCTCGATCCATTTCCGCGCGGCAAATTGCTGGACATTCCGACCGGCGAAGGAGCGCTCTCCGCGCGGCTCTCCAAGGCGGGCTTTCAGGTGCAGGCCTGCGACCTTTATCCCGAAATTTTCAGGCTGCCGGAAATTGAAGTGCGCCGCGGGGATCTCTCCGGCGTGTTGCCCTACAAGGACGCGGATTTCCAGTACATCACATGCCTCGAAGGTTTGGAGCACATTGAGAATCCGCACCAGGCGATTCGCGAATTCGCGCGGCTGCTCGTTCCCGGCGGGCAACTGGTGATCAGCGTGCCGAATATTTTAAATATTGAAGAGCGCGTGAAATGGCTGCTCAACGGCTACACGTCGCACTTCAAGCCGATCTCGGAAGAGCACCTGCGCATGCGCCACGAACAGTGGGGAGAAAAAGAAGAAGTCGTTCTACACATCAATCCAATCGCGTACACGGAGTTGCGCTACATCCTGGAAAAATACGGATTCCAGCTCGTGGGCGCGCATCGCGACAAGCCCAAACCGAATCTGTGGCTTTACTGGCCGCTCGTCGCCGTAATTCGTTTTTTCGCGTGGCTCACGCCCGAACGAAAGCGCCGCGAGCGCTGGACCAGTGAGCTGGCATCAGACGCGGTCCTTCTAGGCGGAAACACGCTCGTACTGCACGCGGTGAAAAAGTAGGACGGGCTTCAGCCTGTCGCTTTTGAATTCGATCCGCAATTCAATCCCGACAGGCTGAAGCCCGTCCTGCTGGCGTCCTACTGGAATTAGCTTTTCTTTCCGGCTTTGATTGAGTTGTACTCCACGATCGCCTGCTTCGTTCCTTCCACATCGATGTCCGGCGTGAGCGTGCCCTTGAATTCGTCGTACAAGCGGACCGTGTTCATCAACAGCCGCTCCGGCCCCATCCAATTATCGTACTTGCCCATCTTGATGTCCGCAGCCGCCGCGCCTGGACTCATCTTGGCGTCATAGCGTTTCTTGACCTGGGTCTTTAAGAAAAGAAAATATTCAGCCGACTCCGCCAGATCTTTTTTCCCGCCAACCGGTCCGTGTCCCGGAACGATGACGTCCACATCCATTTTCATCACTTTGTCGATGGATTCCATCCACTTGGAAATGTACGCGTTGTGGCAATAGGGCACGAGGTGGAAAAACGCCAGGTCCGCCGCGAATAAAATTTTATGCTGCGGCAAGTACGCCACCATATCTCCCCAAGTGTGCGCGGGACCGACGAAGCGGAACTCCACGGTGTTTCCGCCAATGTTGTAGACCAGGTTGTCTTCAAACGTCACGACAGGCGGCGCGAGCTTGCGCACTTCGGTGCCGTCCGCTTGGCCTTCCACCTTCGGCCAGGAAGCAGGCGTATTCGGAATGGCCTTCAAAACTTCCTGCCGGCAATACGGATGGCTGGCAATCTGCGCGGGAAGAAAGAACTGGTTTCCAGCCACATGATCGCCGTGGTGATGGCTGTTAATTAAATTGGTGATGGGTTTTCCGCCGCCGGCCTTCTTCGCCGCGGAGATGAAGTCTTTGCTCTGCACGGGATATCCCAGAGCGTCGAAGACCAGCATCGAATCCTCTCCGACAAAAAGTCCGGCGTTGGAAATTCCCGCATTGATGTGGCCGGTCCCGCCTTCCTGCTGGTACGCGTACACGTTCGGCGCAAGCTGCTTCAGTTCGGTGTTCCAGCTGGGCATCACCGGGTAGCGATTGTCAATCGGAGGAAGCTGCTCGACGGAAGCGCCGAAGATGCGCGGCGAAGATTCGTCCACGCGCGGCTGCATTTGTCCCAAAAGTTTTTCCAATCCGCCCGATCCGAGGAGCCCCGCAGTCACGCCCAGCCCCGCCCACGCCGTGCGAGCCATCACTTCGCGCCGGGTCAATCCATCACCCTCAAACTTTTTTTCTTCCGCCATGAATCCTCCTCGAATTTCCACGCCTGACGCTCGCAATTCCGTTTCGGGTCGCCGATTGTAAACAGGAATTCCGGCGTTGCTGCAAAGAACGGTGGACATTGTACACCTGTTATTCCAAAGTCTTCGTTTTCCCTTTTTGCTATTCTTGCCTGTATGAAATCTCTTTTTGTTTTTGCAATGATCGCAATTTCCGTTGCGATCAGCTTCCACGCCGCGCCTCAAAGCGCAGCAGATGCGCGGGCGCGCGAGTTGATCCAAACGCTTCACCTAACCGTTTTGCCGAAAGAATCGGGGTACCTCGGAATCATTGGACGCTCGGCGCAGATGGTGACCGTCGATGAGCGTTCGCTCGCCGTGCAGAGCCAGAACTATTACATGCTCACGCGCGAACGCCCGATCAATTATCTCCATTGGCTCGCTCCGGACGACACGCACATCCTCATCGAGGGCGGCCCGGTGGACTATTTCATCTTTCATCCCGATGGCCACGCTGAAAAAATTACGCTGGGCCGGGACCTCGCCGCCGGACAGAGGCCTGTGGTGGCCGTTCCGGGAGGCTGCTGGAAGGCGCTGCGGTTGCGCGACGGCGCGAGTTACGCGTTGATGGCGAATACGCTATCGCCGGAGTTTACGCCAGACCGCGTGAAAATTGGCGCCGGCGGAGATTGGGTAAAGCGCTTCACCAACTCCGCGCCGTGGGCGACCGCGAAGACGCTGCGTGAATTGATTGGCCCGAATTGGATGCCATAATAACTCCGCGCCGGCGCGGCCCCAGCGATAGTCGGAAAATTCTCGGGTTGGTGCGCACAGCGACACGTGACCCGCGTCACTGAAAGCAATGCGTCGCCGCTGGCAGTATTGGGTGAACGTGGAGGTTCCTGTGAGTGACAATTTCGCGCCAGCAAAAACGCTCTGCCTGCTCAACGAAAACGCGCAGTGCAACCCGATCTGGGCGTCGCAGCCGGACGGCTTGAAGCTCGTCCATTTCCAGACCTTTCAGCAGCAAGTGACGGGCAGGGAACACAGTCCCCTTGATGCCGCTTATGAAAAATGCGAGCGAATCTGTCTTCCTGAAAGCGATTTGTGATGCAAGCCTGCAGTGCATAATTCTGATAGTTCGTGCCAACGAAACCCATGCGCCCCAAAATCCTCCCAAGGAATTGATTGCCATTTTTGAAGCGCCCGCCCGCTTTTGATGCGGGCGGATATGCTTGCTTCCGGATACGAACTCCCCGCCTCGTAAGAGATTGACATGAGAATATCGCAGGCCTATCGTCGTAATCAGTGAGCCGAATCCGCATGCCCATGATCATTAGAGTGACAATATGCCGGATCTAGAAAAATGCCATATGAATGCGTGCAACGAGGCCGTTGCCGCGTCGCTCGACAACGAGCCTATGTGCCGGGGGCATTTCATCTCGGTGTGCTACGCGCGGCTTGACCAATACGATGAGATTCGGAAAGGACCCGGCCTGGATGTCACGAATACGGAATCGGTCCGGCGTTTCGTCCACGAATGCACGCGCTCCGCGGATGAAATGGAGCACTCGACGAAAAATCTCGATAATCTGGACCGCGCCAAGCTTCTCCACATCATCCTGTCAGCCAGCGAACTCGGCCGCCATTTACGACGAAGTCCGCGGAAAGCGGCAGCGATCGCCGTGCGGCTCAGTTCGGAAAAACTGGGTGGAGTTTGGCAGGAAGACACTGAGACTGTGCTGGTAAGCCGGTACGGAGCGCTCGTGCGCTGCAAACACGCCGCGAAAGCCGGCGAAACACTTCACGTCATTCGCGCTGACACCGGAGAGAAAACTTTAGCCCGAGTCGCCTGGCAGCGCCCGGCGGGAACCGAGGATGTTCGGATCGGAGTGGAGTTTGTTTCCTCCGAGAATTTCTGGGGATTGGACTGGGGAG
>PMOP01000044.1 GCA_003161495.1 Acidobacteriota bacterium
GGAATCCGCCGGCGCACCGGCGCGACGATTGGCGTGGGAATCACCGGCGTGGCCGGACCCACCGGAGGCAGCCCGGAAAAACCCGTGGGCACGGTGCACGTTGCAATCGCAGACGCAACGGGCAGCAAGGAGCGCGGCGTTCACTATCCCGGCGAGCGCGACCGCATCCGCTGGCAAGCCTCGCAGACGGCGCTGGATTTGGTGCGCAGATATTTCCTGTACGCCTCGCAGCCCAAATCCGGTTCATGAAATAATGGGAATCAGCGCGAGCCGCAGCATTTTGTGGCGCCGGCGTCCCGCCGGCGGTTTTTCGATCCCAGCGGCGATCCGGAAAATCGCCGGCGAGACGCCGGCGCCACAAAAAAAAACGCGAGCAACTTTGCCGATACAGAAATTCACTTTAAGAAATAAAGTTAGATTTGACTCATGCGCCTCTTTGCCGCGATGGACATCCCTGAGGGCGTGCGAAGTTCGCTCGCGGCACTCAGCGCAAATCTGCGCGGTGCATGCCAAAACGCGCGTTGGCCACGCATCGAAGGCCTTCACGTCACCTTGAAATTTATCGGCGAATCTCCGGCGGAAAAAATGGAGCTGATCAAGGCCGCGCTTGCGGCCGTTCCTGCCCGCGCTCCCTTCTCCATAAATATTCGCGGCCTCGGATTTTTCCCGAATGCGCGCCGACCGCGCGTGCTCTGGGCCGGCATCGAATCCAGTCCGGATCTTGCCCAGCTTGCAGCGGCGGTCGACGCAGCCCTTCATCCTCTTGGCATCGCGCGCGAGGAACGCGCGTTCACGCCGCATCTCACGCTCGCGCGTTTCAGCACGCCTGGCAACCTGGATTCGCTTCACGCCGCCATCGAGAAGGCCGGCCCAGTGGACTTCGGCAGCATCACCGCGAAGGAATTTCACTTGTATCAAAGCGTTTTGAAACCCGGCGGGGCGGAATATACTCGGCTGGCAACTTTTTCGTTTGCGGCGGCGCCCGCGGAACCGTTTGCGAGGAGAAGACCCGAGTGAATCTGGAAATGGCGGAAGGCGCTCCGAATCTTTGGGGATGGATTGTCTTCGGATATCTGCTGGGCTCAATCCCGTTCGGCTATCTGCTCGTGCGCATGGCCGGTGGAGGCGACATTCGCTTCCAGGGAAGCGGGAATATCGGCGCCACCAACGTAGCGCGAACTTCGGGCTGGTCCGTGGGCATCGCTACGCTGGTCCTCGACGCTGCAAAGGGTTTTCTCGCGGTCTGGCTCACGGGACACTTTTCAGGAGGAAACATCCGCTTCATGATGTACGCGGGACTCGCGGCGATGGTCGGACACATTTTCCCGGTGTGGCTAAGGTTTGAGGGCGGCAAGGGCGTGGCGACCGCGCTGGGCGTTTTCCTGGGAATTTGCTGGCCGGCCCTCGCCGCGGCCGTTTTTCTTTTTCTCCTCGTCGTCCTGTTCTGGAGATACGTTTCTCTTGCTTCGATTTCGGCCGCGGCTGCGTTGCCGCTCCTCGTTTATCTGCTTTACGCGCCGGGCCACGCGCCGCCCACGGCAGTCTCGGTCAGCACGCTCGTGGCAGCGGTGTTGGTCATCTTCAAACATCGTGACAATATTGAGCGCCTGCTGGCAGGCACGGAGCCGCGTTTTGAGATGGGCCGCGGGAAGACGTGATTTGTGATTTGTGGTCCGTGTTTCGTGATTCGTGTTTCGTGAAAAGAAATACAACGTTGGGATGCGGATGAATTAAATCGTGAAGAAAATTGCCATCATCGGCGGGGGAAGCTGGGGAACGGCGCTGGCGATTGCGCTGACGCAATCCTCTCGCTCGCACCGGCTGGCATTGTGGGCACACAGCGCTGAAGTTGTCGAGATGCTCAGCACACGGCGAGTTAACGAGATTTACCTTCCCGGTTTTGAAATGCCTTCCGACGTCGAAGTCACGGGCAGCCTCGAAAAAGCGCTCGCGGGAGCCGATATCGTGCTGGGAGTGATGCCGTCGGCTCATGCGCGCGGGATTTATCGCGCGATGCGTCCCTTCGCGGAAACAAATTCTGTTTTCGTCAGCGCAACCAAAGGTCTCGAACCGAACACCCACGCGCGCATCAGTGAAATCATCGCGCAAGAAATGAGCCTGGACCCGCTCTCGCGCCTCGCCGTTCTCTCCGGCCCGAGTTTTGCTCTCGAAGTCGCCGCCGGAGATCCCACCGCGGTGGTTCTCGCGTCCGCCAACGCGCAACTCGCTTCTGAAGTTCAGGAAGAATTTTCCGGCCCGCGATTCCGGCTCTACACCAACGACGACGTAATCGGCACGGAAATTGCCGGCGCGGTGAAAAACGTGATCGCGATTGCAGCGGGAATCTGCACAGGACTGGAACTCGGCACAAACGCAGTGGCGGCGCTCGTCACCCGGGGGCTCGCCGAAATGACGCGCCTCGCCGTCGCCCTCGGTGGCCGCCGCGAAACGCTTTCCGGCCTCGCCGGCGTCGGCGACCTCATCCTGACGGCCACGGGCGGACTGAGCCGCAACCGCTCCGTCGGGATTGAACTGGGCAAAGGTCGCGTGCTGAAGGAAATCCTGGGCGCGACTCGAATGGTCGCCGAAGGCGTCGGCAGCGCCGCAGCAACACTGGAGTTAGCCCGCCGCGCGCAGGTCGAAATGCCCATAACGGAACAGGTCCACGCCGTCCTGACTGCAGGCCGCGTTACCCGCGATGCCATCCGCGATCTAATGGAACGCCGCCTCAAACAAGAGTAGTTTCCGCCTACCCCCTTAGCTGATGCGTAGCACCGCGGGTTTCCGCCCTTCTGCCCAGCCTGTCCGGATCGTAAAATAGAATGGAGTTGGACCAGCCCTATCGTGGACCTAAGCAGATTCAAATCGGTGTTTTTCCGCCGGCCGAGAATTCTCTGGCTGGTGCTGGGCGCCATGCTGCTCGTCAGCGTGTTGCCGCTGGCGCTCTATCACCGGCAGGTTCTGCAACTTAGCCAGGCTAAACTTACCGATACGGAGAGCGTCCAACAAACCGAAGTCACTCGGTCCCTGGCCGAAGAAATTCAGCAATTCGACGCGAACCTCTACCAGCAACTCATCAGCGAACGCCAGATTCTTGCGCTCACGGGCCTAATCGATAAGGTCGACACGGCCGAGAACGCCCCCCAAGTGACGCGAGTGCTGGAAAATTTCGTTGCCAGCAATCCGAATATTTTGTATTTGACAGCAGTGGGCAAGGATGCCAAGGGCAATGGCGCCGGCAATTTTCAGGCGGATCAGGATCCCTTTGTGGCCAAGGCTTTGCAGCGCGCGTTCACGACGACGCTGCAATCCCTGGTGTTCCGCAGCGACCCTCTGGCCATCGGCCCCGAGAATCGCCCCGCTTTCGTCATGGCCGTGCCCCTGCAGGTGAACGAACAATTTTCCGGAATGCTGGCCGCAGTCGTATCGCTGGACAGTATCCTGCGCCGGCTTCAGGAAACCAGCGTGCGCGGCCGGGTCGTCTTCGTCGTGGACCACAACGGGCATATCGTGGCCCATCCGGACATGCGGCAATTCGTTCCCGGCTCTGACGCAAGGGTTAGTTCGCCGGTAGTGATTCAAGTGACGGCGCTGCCAAAAGGGCTGCGCACCACCGAAACGCTTCGCCGCTACGAATCGACCGAGGTCGGAAGCAAAACCGAAATGGTGGG